>JAGREB010000475.1 GCA_020446775.1 Paracoccaceae bacterium | reverse complement strand
CCGGCGAGCGCCGGATCGTCTCCCGCAGGCGGATTGAGTTGATCCTCGACCCAATTCTCCCAGCCCATGCTTTCGGCTTTCGCGACATCTATGTCACGGGCGCCGAAGGTGACGCGATTGAGAGCAATGCGGATTGGAGAAGTAACGCTCGAAATCATAACTGTCTGCTCCCGTCCCCACCTCCGATTCCGTTCCCTGACAGTCTTTCGCGCTGCGCGTGGGTTCGGTACCGGTCCACGTGATGAGTGATCGCTCGCGGACGGCCGCGGCGGCTGCCGCGTTTTCTATCAAAAAGCCTATGCGGAGATTACACCGCTATCGTCTCCGTTGACGATGCCCAGCGGATCATAGGCAACCGTCGGAAAGACTTGATCAATGTTCGTAGCGCCCTGTCGCTTTGCCAGGATTTCCGCAATGACGCGGCGATAGTCGGTCGTTACGTCCAGATCGCCGTTGAACAGTTGATTGGACGCGAGACCCGGCCAGTCTCCGTAAATCTTTCCGCCATTGACGTTTCCGCCCAATACCAACATGACCGAACCCGACCCATGATCCAGTCCGGCACTGCCGTTTTCCTTAAAGCGGCGTCCGAATTCCGTCATGGTCATAACCGTGACGCGATCTTGCATGCTGGCAATGTCGGCCCAAAAGGCGCTCAGCGATTGCGACAGGTCAGTCGCGCGCGTGTTGTATTCGTTAATCAGGTTGTCATGGTGGTCCCAGCCGCCCATGTCGACATGGGCGATCTCGACGCCGATGTCCATCTTGATCAGCGCCGCCAGCGATTGGAGCGTTTTAGATAAGCTGCTGTTGGTGTACTCGGCGTCGGTATCATCTGCGGACAGCCCAGCCAGGCCGTCCTTGACCAAATCGACGGCATCCAGCGTCTTGACTGCCGTTTTCTCATAAGCGCTGGTCCCTTGATTAAGGGCCCGGATGACGCTTGCGACCGGATCGCCTCCGGCGACAGAAAAATTATTGACGTCGGCAATTGCCACCGCTGGGCTATATCCCAGCATCGACTGCGGCGTATTCGACGCAATCGAGACCGTCCCAAGTGTCGCTTGACCGCTGTTCATGGCATTCAGGTGCCGCGTGAGCCAGCCTGTCGATTGTGCCGGTTCATCTTGATTCGCGCCGAGTTCCATATGCGATTGGCATTCGAAATGGCTGCGCTCGTCGGTTTTGAGGCCGGTTGCATGAACGATGGCAAGCTGGCCACTTTCGTAGATTTCTTTTAACTCCGGCATCGCGTAGTGAAGGTAAAAATCGGTTCCATCCTTTGTGCCGATTCCCAAGCCGGCATTATTGCCGGTCGTCTGGATGCGGATGGTTGGGCGCGCGCTGATGTAATTAGAATCGCCCGCAGGGGCGACCATCTGTAAGCCGTCCGAACCGCCGCGAAGGTACAGCACGACAACCGTATCTTTCGTCGTGCCCGTTGCGGCCAGGGCAACTTTCAGACCGGGCGCGATGGTGGCCAGAGCCGGACCGGCGGTGGCCGTACGAAGGATGTCGCGACGGGAAAGCCTCATGGTCTTCTCCTAGCGATACGAAAATTCGCGGGTCGTGGCGATCAAGCCGACGAACCTGCGCAAGAGGATTTCCTTGGTCGCGTCCGGCGTTGTCGGCGCCAGGCCAAGTATCGAAAACGCACCTTGCGATCCGGCTTGATCAGCGACCAACGCATTCATGGATTCCGGCGCAATTTCGCTGCCGATCATGCGTTCGAGCCAATATTCGATACCTTCAGTCGCCGTGGCGATTGATGCCGGCGTTTGCCCGAGCAACGATGTCGTAACAGTCGGATTGAACAACAGGCCGATCAGGAGATTCCACGTCGTCAGCGACGCCGAAGTCGATAGCCAGAACCCATCGACATCCGGGCGACCGTTTGGCGCAGGCCATGCGTTGACGCCGTCTTTCATGCCGTATACGGCATAAGACCAAACTGCCGAAGCATTGACCTGGGTGTCGGTCGTGCGAAATAACGCGACGACGCGTTCGAATGGCCGGCGGATTTTTTGCGCGGCCATCGAGCCAATTTCATCGCCGTCCAACAAGATGGCGCGCATCACTTCGCGAATTTGGTTGGGTGACGTTGCGTTGGCATTCCACGCATCGACAGCGCGGGCTACAACCGCCGACGGCATCGGATCGCCGAAGATGCGCCGGACGAGTTTGGTGCAAATGAATTCGGCCGTGCCTTTATGATTGGCGGCGATTTCGATCACTTTTTCGCCCTGGGAAATTCCCCCCATGACGCTCAGGTCGACCCCCATGAATTTGCCGGCGGTCGTGTTGTGTTGTTGCAGATTGAAGATGAATTTACCTGTCACCGGGAGCGCGTAAGACGGCGAGACGCGTTGACCGAACTCGATAGTCCAGCCTGAAAGCGCCTTGCTGACTTCGATCACGTCTTCATCGGTGAAGCCGGGAGATTGAGTGCCGGTGCCTTGCGCCGCCAATTCTTCCAATGCGGAAGCCGAGCCGGCAACGCCCAAGTAATAGTTCTTGCCCATCGTGTGGAGTTCGAGAAGTTCGCGGGCGTAGTTCTCGTTTGGCGTCGTCGCGCTGCTGACGAAATTATCAAGGTAGATCTGCATCGACGCCGATTTCGCATTGGCCAGCAGCATGTCGTGGAAATTACCAAGAGCGTAGGGTCGAATGGCCTCGCGGTCGTAAACCGGCAACGCCGCCGACGCGAACCGGTCTTCGTCCCGGCCAACATTGAAGTGATTGTTCCAGAAATCGACCATGAACTCGCGCAACTGGTACTTGGCGTGCGCGGCGCGAATCCAACTGGCGGCCGCCACCTCTTGCTGAATGCGGAATTCTTCTTGCGGCGCCACGGTTTGTTGGTTGACGCCGATCACAACTTTCAAAAGGTCTTCGGTCGATGCATTCAGGTAGTTGAGCGGCCGAACCTCATCGACCGCCTGCCAACCGCCGTTGACCGAGCCTTTGCCCTGATACTTGATCGGAATGGTTTGAACCGTGAGGTATTGTGCCAAAGCCGGGTCGTCGCCGGGCGGTGGGTTCAATTGTTCGTTGACCCACGCATTCCAGCCTACGCTTTCAGCGTAAGCGACATCGGAATCACGCGCCCCGAAGGTGACGCGATTGATCGCGCGGCGCTCGAAACTGGGTTCAGTCGTAAGCATGACTGTTCGCGCCCTCAGTTGCGGCCACACCAGTCGTGTTCAGAAGGCAGACCATACCGAACATCCGCGTTCCCGTTCAACCCGAACTCTGCAACAGCGTGTAATCCGGGTTGTAAATAATTCCCAAAATTCCGGCCGTGCCGCACACATAAGGAACAGCGGAATGAGCGCCTCGGTTGCCACAAAATCCGCCGAAAACTGCGAAAATATCGCGTGCTTCCGGCGTTACGCGAATAATCCAAGCGGCTGATACGCAAGTGTGGGGAAAACTGCGCTCACGTCATTTTGACCGTGGCGCGCGGCCAGTATTTCCGACAACACCTGCCGATTGTCGGTCGCAACGGTCAGGTCGCCCAGTGTCAGGTCGGCCGGCGCCAAACCCGGCCAATCGCCGTACATTTTTCCGCCGGTGACCGCGCCGCTCAGGACCATCATGTAAGAGGCGGCGCCATGATCGGTGCCTTCGCTGTCGTTTTCCTGCACCCGGCGGCCGAACTCGGTCATGGTGACGACGGTTAGGCGATGACGGTGGGCCGCAAGATCGGTCCAGAACGCGCTCAAGGATTTCGACCGATCGACGGT
>JAGREB010000474.1 GCA_020446775.1 Paracoccaceae bacterium | reverse complement strand
AGTTGCGCTCGCCGATCTCGAGGGCCTGGGTCATCAAGCCGACCACCAATGGCTGACTGATGGTTTGCCCGCAATTGATCGGCAAAGCCTGGTTTGCGTAGGCTTGATCGAGGAACTGCTCTTCGACAAATGCCTCTCTGGGCGTGCGTTCGATTGCGGACAGGACTTTCGTGTCGGTCACGCCCTGATTGCGCAGGTCCATGATCAACCGAACTTTGCGAGTATCCTGACTCATGACGCTTACTCAGGAAAACGTGTTGCGCAGTGCTGCAATCGTACTGTCGTGGGTAAGATCGACATTGAGCGGCGTCACCGAGATGAAATTCTCTCCAACCGCCTTCAAATCCGTATCGTCGACCGAGGTATCGGCCAACCGCCGCGATCCGATCCAGAAATACGGTTTTCCGCGCGGGTCGTGCCGGTAAACCAGATCATCGCCGATTTTATGTTTGCCCTGGCGCGCCACTTTGATCCCCTTGACGTCGTCGGGCAGCGCGCCTGGAAAATTAACGTTGATCAATACCTGCTTCGGCCAGCCTTGGGCGCAGGCTTTCTGAATCAAATCGGGCGCGAAATGCAAAGCGGTATTCCAGGGAACGTTCTCCGCGTCTGAAAAATCCTGCGACAGCGCGATTGCCCGGTACCCCAGCAGCGCCCCTTCCATCGCCGCCGCCACGGTTCCGGAATAGTGAACGTCTTCGCCGAGATTGACGCCCATATTGACGCCGGAAAGCACCAAGTCGGGCGGTTGATCCTTGAGCAAGTGATTGACCGCGATCATCACGCAATCGGTTGGGGTTCCATTGATGGAATAGCGCTGCTCGGCCAATTTGTTGAGGCGCAGGGGTTCGTGCAGCGTCAGCGAATGCCCTGCCCCGCTTCGCTCGGACGCCGGCGCGACGACCCAAATGTCATCGCTGAGCATCTTGGCGATCCGCTCGAGCACGACCAGGCCCGGGGCGGCGATGCCGTCGTCATTGGATATGAGAATGCGCCGTCCCTTGAGATCGGCCAGCGGTTCAAAGTGGGGATTGCGATCCGTCACGCTCAAGGCCTGCGAATGACGTCAAGTCCGCCCATGTAGGGCTTGAGGACATCCGGGACGCGGATCGAGCCGTCTTCGTTCTGGTAATTCTCCATCACCGCGACCAGCGTGCGTCCGACCGCAAGTCCCGAACCATTGAGCGTGTGCACGAAGCGTGTGCCCTTTTTATCGCCTTCGGCTTTGTAACGGGCGTTCATGCGCCGCGCTTGATAGTCGCGCGCGTTCGAGCAGCTTGAAATTTCGCGGTAGGTATTTTGGCCCGGCAGCCAAACCTCGAGATCGAACGTGCGTGCCATGCCGAAACCCATGTCGCCGGTGCAAAGCGCCAAAACGCGATACGCCAATCCCAGTTTGTCCAGAATGCCCTCGGCGCACTTGGTCATCCGTTCATGCTCGGCATCGGACTGCTCGGGCACGGTGACGCTGACCATCTCGACTTTTTCGAACTGATGCTGACGGATGATGCCGCGCGTGTCCTTGCCCGCCGCGCCCGCTTCGGAGCGAAAGCACGGCGTGAATGCCGTCATGCGTAGCGGCAATTCCGCTTCGGTGACGATTTTTTCGGCAACCATGTTGGTCAGCGAGACTTCGGCCGTCGGAATCAGCCACATTCCGTTGATGGTGGTGTACAGATCCTCGGCGAATTTCGGCAATTGACCGGTGCCGATCAGGGCCTCTCCCTTGACCAACAGCGGAGGATTGACCTCCGTGTAACCGTTGTCCTGGGTGTGCACGTCGAGCATGAATTGCGCGAGCGCGCGTTCGAGCCGCGCCAG
>JAGREB010000473.1 GCA_020446775.1 Paracoccaceae bacterium | reverse complement strand
GGAAACATCTCGAGCACGTAGTACTTCGGCTTGGCGGAGTTTTCCTCGGCCTTGAAGCTGCCGCGCGCGGCCCAAGCCTTCTGCCACTTCGCCTCGGTCTCGCGGATGTTGTAACGCTCTTCGGTGACGGCCATGACGGAAGGACTTTAACTCATATCGAAAAATTTAAATCAAACGTGGCCCGCGCGGATTCGGGGACACGGGTGGATCATGTTTGGAAATTCGGGTGCGGCGGTCCCCACCGCCGCGGCGGACTTATTCTGACTCGGCCACCGATGAAAGTCGCAGTTCGCGCGCCCGGCTCAAGACCGCGTTCTCGAACTCGGTCGAGACTTCGCTGCCGACGACCGCGTCGGACCAGCGGTCGGCGAGATCGCGGGTCTGACGGAAGACGGTGACTTTCAGTCCGTCGGCGCGCAGGTCGCGTCCGAGGATATAAATGTTCACTTTGAAGCGCTCATCCGGCGTGGCCGGCGGCGCGAACCAGTCGGTGATGATGACGCCGCCGAACGGATCGGCCGACGCCAGCGGCATGAACGCGACGGTGTCGAGCGAAGCGCGCCACAGGTAGGCGTTAACCGCCACCGGCCCGGTCCGCCCATCGCCTGGGGAGTCGCTGAAGAGATTGAGGCCGCCGAACATTTTGTCGTTTTCGGCCGTCGCGCCCCCGGTTTCGGCGCGGTATTCCGGCGACGTGCGGTAGGTGGCGCCCGGGTCGGAGGAGGAACAGCCGCTCAAAAACGCTGCGGCCGCGACGGCCAGCGTCGCCACAAATCCCCACTTTCTTACCCGAACAGCCATCTTCACCAGTCCCATCGCCAATCCTTGAAGGCGGCTCTTATAGGGCATTTTCGGCAAAAGTGTGTAGCTGATTTACATCCGAACCGACGGGCTAATCATTTGAAGAGTCGAGATTTCCAGCATGAACGCTAGCCCGGGACCGGATCCGGGCGGTCCCGGCGAGGATTTACCGCAAGAATCCCACCGGCGGGCTCCCGCAGCCCAATGAGACAAAAACATCATAAAATCGTCATTCAACTTGAACCAGGTTTTGCATAGGTTATCGGCCTGTCGGCCCCAATTTCGGCCTCGGGTTGGAGAAAACTATCTTGAGTATTCAATGGTTTATGCGCGCCTTGTCGGCGGCTTTGGCGGCCGTCTGTGTCGCGGGTGCCGCACCGGCGCTGGCTCAAGACCAGCCGATCAAGCTCGGGCTTGGCGGCAAGCTTAGGCATTTCTTCTTCGTATCGGATCAAGATCAGCTGCCGACCGAACGTTTGAACACGGCCGGCATGTCGACCGACGCCGAAGTTTATTTCAAGGGTGAGACCACGCTTGAAAATGGACTCAAGATTTCAGCGGCCATCGAGCTCGAAGCCGAAAGCCGTAACGACCGCAACGCCGATGAAGTTTATATGGATTTCCGCGGTGGCTTCGGACGCTTGCGGATCGGTGAAAAGGAAAGCTTCAACGCCAGCTTCATCGGCTCGCCTTACCCGGAAGCGTTTCTGACCACCGACGAACGCCCGATCGGCGAAATGGCGATCAGCCGCCGCAACGGCATCACCGTCAACGATACATTCACGTTCAAGCGCTTCGTCAACGACGTACTCGGCGTGCAATATCAAACGCCTGAAATGGGCGGTTTCCAGGCCGCCGTCGCCTACCACCCGTCGACCGCCGACAACGAAGGCACGCTGGACCGCGCCACGCGCTCAAACAATGCCTTCGATATTTCCGGGAAGTGGCAAGGCGAATTCGGCCGTGGCGTCAAAGTGTCGGTTGCCGGCGGTTATGTGACCGTCGCCAACCGCAAAACCGCCACCGGTAACGACGGCCTCGACGCCTTCAACATCGGCGTGTCGGCGACGGTCGGCGATTTCGTCGTCGGCGGAACCTACATGGACGTGAATCCGAACAACGACCTCGACGAAGAGGACTACGGTTTCGGCGTAATGTTGAAGGGCAATCCGTGGTCCGTATCGGCCGATTACACATATGCTCTTCGAGACGCGACGCCCAACGCCGTAATTCGCGAGAAAACCCAGCAGATCAAGCTGCAAGGCGGCTATAAGCTGGGCCCGGGCATCAATGTCGGATTGGCGGGCTTTTACACCGAACAGCGTACCTCGGTCGGCGTCAAATTCGACGGCATCGGCGCAGTAACCGGTGCAATGCTTGCCTTTTAATCGTCGCGAATAGCGCGAAATTTGCCGTTTCTCATCGCCGCCTGACGCACTAATTTGCTCTGCTGTATTTACGGCGGATCAAAGGCGTGTCGGCGGCGTGAAGAAACGTGTTTCCTTTTTGATGATCGCGGCCATTTCCGTCGCCGCCGGTCCGGCGTCGGCGGCCGATCCGATTACGCTCAAGCTCGGCGGCAAACTCCGGCACTTCTTTTTCGTCGCGGACCAAGACAACGCACCCGGCGAAAACCTCAGCTCAACCGGCATGTTGACCAATGCCGAGGTTTATTTCGACGGCCGCACAATCTTGGACAACGGCGTCGAAGTGCGCGCGACCATTGAGCTCGAGGCGGAAAGCCGCAACGACCGCAACGCCGACGAGGTCTATATCGATTTCATCACCGGCCTCGGTAAGTTCCGCATCGGCGAAAAAGAAGGCGTCAGCGCCGCGATGATCGCCGACCCGGTGCCGGAGGCGTTTCTGACCACCGAAGAAGAAATCGTCCAACAAGTCGTGAAGCCGCGCACCGGACTGACAACACGCGACGCCTTCACCTTCAAACGCTATGCCGACGATGTCTTGGGTGTGTCCTATGAAACGCCCGCATTAATTCAGGGCTTCAAGTTCGGCGTGACCTATCAGCCTTCGACCGGCGACAACGAAGGCGTGTTCGATAAAGCCGACCGTGCCCACGACGCCTGGCAGGCCGCCGCCCGGTACGAAGGGCGGTTTCGCGGCGGATCGTATCGGCTGGCCGGCGGCTACTTCCATTCGTCGTCCAGCATCGGCCGGAACGACGGCAACGAAGGCTGGGTGGTCCACGCCGGGGTGACCTACGGCGGCTGGGATGTCGCCGGTAGTTACGCCGTGGCTAACCCTGCCACCGGCCTCGACGAAAAGATTTGGGTCATCGGCGCGCTTTACGGTATCGGGCCGTACAAGATTTCCGCCAGCCACTCCTACGGCAAGCGCGATCTTGTGCCGGGCGCGGTCGCGCGCGAGACCGTGTCGCGGTCCAACATTCAAGGCGCGATGCGCATTGGTCCAGGTATTACGCTGGGCGTGACCGGCTTTTACACCGATCAGCGCGACAGCAACGGAGTAGATTGGGATGGTCTCGGCGCCATCGGCGGCGCCAAGTTGTCGTTCTAATCTGACATGAGCGACCGGCCACCTTCCGCGCGGCCCGCCACGAACGGCCTGATCGCGGATTGGCTGGCCCATCATGCACGCGCGCGACCGGACCATATTGCGCTGATCGACCTCGGCACTGGCCGGCGTTTCTCCTACCGTCAGTTCTTCGACCGCGTATGTGCGTTGGCCGGCGCGCTAGCTGCGCACGGCGTGTGCGCCGGCGATCGCGTCATGGTGCTCGCGCGCAATTCGACCGATCAGTACGAGATCATGTTCGCGGCTTGGCGCATCGGCGCGGCGTTCATGCCGGTTAACTGGCGGCTGGCGCCACCGGAAATCGCCGATATCGTTGCCGACGCGGAACCAAAGATCGTCATATGCGATGAAGAGTTTCGCGCATTGACACCGCGCGGAATCGTGACGCTGACCCGCCGCCCCGGCGATCCGGCCAGCGGCTATGAGCGTGCGCTCAAAGACGCCCCACCCATCACCGGGTTCTTTGCCGTCGATTTCGATACCATGAACACGCTGCTTTACACCTCAGGCACGACGGGCCGGCCCAAGGGTGTGATCGGTACGTGGCGCATGACGATCACGGCGTTGTTGCAATCGAGCTTGAGCGCGAACTTAACAACGGACTCGGTCACCCTGACCGCCGCGCCGCAATTCCATACCGCCGGCCTCAATTCGTATACCACCGCACTGTTTCACATCGGCGGGACCGTCGCGGTGATGGCGACGTGGACACCTGGTGCGTGTCTCGAACACCTGTCCGACCCCGTCTTGGGCGTCACCCATACGTTGGGCGTTCCAACGCAATTCCATCTCATGGCCCGGTTGCCCGGATTCGACAAACTTGAATTTCCGACTTTGAAGATCGCTGCCGTCGGCGGTGCACCGCCGACCGTTGCCTTGCTCGAAACCTGGGCGGCGAAAGGCCTCGCGCTGACGCCCGGTTACGGCATGACTGAAGTGTTCGGCGTGACGCAAATGCGCGCCGATGTGGTGCGCGCCAAGCCCGGCGCCATCGGCTGGCCCGCGCTCTATACCGAGGTGCGCGTCGCGGACGACAGCAACCGGCCGTGCGGCGTTGGTCATGTCGGAGAAATTCAAATCAAGAGCCTTGGCGTCACGCCGGGTTACTGGCGCCAGCCCGAACTGACCGCGGCCGCTTTCGTCGACGGCCGGTTCAAGACCGGCGACCTCGGCCGTTTTGACGATGACGGATTGCTTTATCTGGTTGATCGCAAGAAGGATATGTTCATTTCCGGCGGCGAAAACGTCTATCCGGTCGAAATCGAAAACGTCATTTCCAAGTATCCGGGCATTGCCCAGGTGGCGGTAATCGGTGTGCCCGATCCAAAATGGGGTGAGGTCGGGCTCGCCGCCGTCGTTGCCACGCCGGGCTCAACCATCGACTCCCAAGACGTGATCGACCGTTGTCGCGGACAGATCGCTGACTATAAGATTCCCAAGCGCGTCGAAGTGGTCGACGCGCTGCCGCTCAGCGCCCAAGGCAAGGTGCTGAAAACCGAACTCAGACAACGTTATGGCGCCTGACACGACTGCACTTTCCGTGACCGACAAGGTCGCGGCCATCAAAGCGCGTCTTGCCTTGCCGGCAATCGCTGCGCCGATGTTTTTGGTCTCGGGACCCGAACTGGTCATCGCGGCGTGCAAGGCGGGGATGGTGTGCGCGTTTCCGACGTTGAACGCCCGGCCGCTCGAAGAGTTGGATCGCTGGCTTGCCCAAATCACCGGTGAGTTGAAGGCCGCGGAACGATCCGGCGCGCGCCCCGCGCCGTGGGCGGCAAATCTGATCGTGCATCGCACCAATCCGCGCGCCATGGACGATCTTCAATTGCTCGCCAAATACAAACCCGAAATCGTCATTACGGCCCTTGGCACACCGGCCAACGTCATCGATGTGGTGCATGGCTGGGGCGGTCTGGTTTTCGCCGACGTCAACTCGATGTTTTATGCCAGGAAGGCCGCCGCGGCGGGCGTGGATGGTCTAGTTCTGGTCGCGGCGGGCGCCGGTGGACACACCGGCCAAATCACGCCGTTCGCTTTCGTTCCCGCCGTGCGCGAGTTCTTTTCCGGGCCAATCGTCATCGGCGGCGGAATCGTCAACGGCCAAGGCGTACGCGCCGTCGAAGTTCTGGGCGCGGACTTCGCTTACGTCGGCACGCGGTTTATCGCCACTACCGAAAGCCGCGCGCCGCAAGGCTACAAGGACATGCTGGTCGCCGCGACCGAAGAGGACATCATCCTCAGCGCGCACTTCACCGGCGTGCCGGCGAATTATCTCAAACCGAGCATCGTGCGCGCCGGTCTCGACCCCGAAAACCTCGGCGTGCGCGCAGAGAAAAAATTCGACAGCCGCGGCAGCGGCAAGAACGATGAAACAAAAGCCTGGCGCGACATCTGGTCGGCGGGCCAAGGCGCGCGTGCAACCACCAAAATTCACCCGGCCGCCGAATTGGTATCGGAGTTGAAAGCGGGTTACGACGCGGCACGGGCGAAAGCATGAACAATTCTTCCCAAAGCGCACCGCCTAAAATCGATGTCGGTAAATTCCTGCCGATTGCGATACGCGAAAACCTGGGCGGTGCGGCGTTGTCGGTCGATGGCGACGTCGCCATGCTCCGTTACATGCCGGGGGAACATCTGCTCAATCCCGTCGGCATCGTTTTCGGCGGCCATATCGCCGGCATGATCGACGATGCCGCCGCCTTGATCACGTGGTTCGCGGGCGGCAAGCGCCCGTTCGCGACCGCGCAGCTCTCGGTGAATTTTTTGCGCGCCGTCAAGCCCGGAGAAGCGCTGATTGCCGCCGCGCAGCTGGTCGGCGCCGGAAACCGCCAGGCTTTCGTCGAGGTCAAACTGACCCGCGAAGCCGACGGCAAGCCCGTCGCGACCGGATCGCTTGTGCAAACCTTCACCGGCGATATCCGCGGTGACCGGACGGGCGAGGCATAGTCCATGGTTGCGAAAAAGAAAGTTCTCGGTTGGCGCGAATGGGTCGAGCTGCCCGGCCTAAAGGTCGGGCGCATCAAGGCCAAGCTCGATACCGGCGCGCGTACCTCGGCGCTGCATGCCTTCAACGTCAAGCCCTACACTAAGTATGGCGCGGCGCACGTACGGTTCGATGTGCATCCGGTTCAGCGCAAGAAAAAGCCTTCGGTCCGGTGCCGCGCGCTGGTGATCGATCACCGTACGATCACGAATTCGGGCGGTGACCGCGAGGAACGCCTGGTCATCCGCACCAAGATCAAGATCGGCAAGGAAACGTTCCCGATCGAATTGACGCTGACCGACCGCGACGAAATGGGTTTTCGTTTGCTGCTCGGCCGCCAAGCGCTGCGCCGGCGCTACGTTGTCGACCCGGCGCGCGGGTTCGCCGCCGGAAAGAAAAAGAAAACGGCCACGAAATAACCGCACCGGCACGCAGGCTGTTCCGCATCGCCCGGACCCGTGCCATGCTCCCCGCACAACGATGGCAGCGGAGGGCATCCATGGTCCAACCATTCCTTACCGGCATTCTGGCCGCATTCACGATGGCGGCCACAATGGCGACCATGATTGCGGCGCCCGCGCGGGCCGATCAGCAAGCCTGCGAAAGTCTCGTCAGCCTCGATCTCGCCGCCTTGCCCGATGCGCCGACCCACCTGACCTACACCAAATTCGTTGCCGCGTCCGACAAGCTTCCTGCGTATTGCGACGTGCGTGGTTACGTTGCGCCGCAAGTCGGCATCCGCTTGCGCATCCCCGACGACTGGAACGGCAAGTTTCATTTCGAAGGCTGCGGTACCATGTGCGGAGTCCGCGTGATCGAAGCCGCGAATGATCCGTTGTCGCGCGGCTATGCCGTCGCGGTGTCCGATTTGGGCCATAGCGCGCCGCATCCCGACGACGACATCACGTCGGAAATCGTCACCGCCGTCAGCCGGTCGGGCGAGTGGGCTTACAACAATCTCGATGGCGAGATCGACCTCGCGTTCCGCGGCACGCACAAAGCAACCCTCGCCGCCAAGGCCATCGTCGCTGCCTACAAAGGCGCGCAACCGGAAAAATCCTATTGGCGCGGCTGCTCGACCGGTGGCCGCCAGGGTCTAATGACCGCGCAACGTTATCCTTGGGACTACGACGGCATCATCGCCGGCGCGCCGGCCGGCGTACAACCGGCTTACATCAACATCTTTTGGCGCACCCTGGCCAACATGGACAAATCGGGCCGCGCGATTTTCGGCCGCGAACATCTGAAGCTGATCAACGATGCGGTCGTCGCGCAATGCGACGGCGCCGACGGCTTGCAGGACGGTGTCATCAACGATCCGTGGTCGTGCAAGCCCGACCTCAAGTCGCTGCAATGCCGCAGTGGGAGCGGCAATGGGCGTGGCAGTGATCAGTGCCTGACCAAAGATCAGATCGCGGCGATGGAACGCATTTATAAGGGCGCGTTTCTCGACAACGGTTTGCGCGTCACGCCCGGCCTTGCACCGGGATCGGAGATGAACCTCGCACCGTACATTCGCGACAAAGCCGGGGCGGTCATCTCGTTCGAACCCATGGCCCAGGATCGCCTTCGCTATTTCTGGTTCGATTACGATCCCGGCCCGACCTATTCGCCGCGCGAATTCAATCTCGACCGGGATTATCCACGCCTGTTCACAAAAGGCGCGATCCAAGCGCCCAACAATCCGGATCTCAGTGACTTTGCGCGCCGCGGCGGCAAGCTGATCGTCTATCAAGGCCTCAACGATTTGCTCGATGCCGAGCCGGTCACCGATTACGTCGAGAAAGTCACGCGCATTGCCGGCGGCAAGGACAGCGCCGACGACTTTATGCGCTTCTATCTTATTCCCGGCATGAACCATTGCCGCGGCGGTGTCGGCGTCGATACCGTCGACTGGATCAGCGCCATGGAAGGCTGGATCGAGCGCGATGTGGCGCCGGAAACGTTGACCGGCGCACGGCGCAGCGACGGTGTCGGCCCGCCAGGGGCGAAAGGGTTTCCGCTCGACCCGGCATCGGTCCTCAAGACGCGGCCGATCTATC
>JAGREB010000472.1 GCA_020446775.1 Paracoccaceae bacterium | reverse complement strand
CCGTCGGCGGCGGCGATCAACGCCGGCAAGATGTCGGATTTCAGGCGCATCATCAGCACCTGACATTCGGGATCGCCGAAACGGACATTATATTCGATCACCTTTGGCCCGGTGGCCGTGATCATCAGCCCGCAGAACAGGACACCGGCGAACGGCATGCCGCGCTCGGCCATGCCCGCGACGGTCGGATTGACGATTTCGCGCATCACACGGTCCTGCATCGCGCGGTCGAACACTGGCGTCGGCGAGTAAGCCCCCATGCCGCCGGTGTTGGGTCCGGTGTCGCCGTCGCCGACAGCTTTGTGATCCTGGGCCGCGGCCATTGGAATTGCCGTGGTCCCGTCGACAAGGGCGAAGAAACTCGCTTCCTCCCCAACCAAGAATTCCTCGATCACGACCTCATTGCCCGCAGCCCCGAAGGCCTTGTCGCCCATGATGGTGTCGATGGCCGAAAGAGCCTCATCGACGGTTTGGCACAGGATCACGCCTTTGCCGGCCGCCAAGCCGTCGGCTTTGACCACGATCGGCGCGCCTTTTTCCTTGATGTAGGCTTTTGCGTTGGTTGCATCGGAGAATCGACCGTACCAGGCGGTTGGAATGCCGCAGGCGGCCAGCAGATCCTTGGTGAAGCCCTTCGAGCCTTCGAGCTGCGAGGCCTGCGCGCTCGGACCGAAAGTTTTGATTCCGGCGGTGCGCAATTTGTCGGCGAGGCCCGCGACCAGCGGCGCTTCCGGGCCGACGACGACGAAATCGATTTTATTGTCCTTGGCAAAGGTGACGATCCCGTCAACGTCTTCGGCGGCGATGGCGACGCATTCCGCCTCTTGGGCAATTCCGGCATTGCCGGGCGCGCAGTACAGGGTGTCACATAGGGGAGATCGCGCAAGTTTCCATGCCAGGGCATGTTCGCGCCCGCCGCCGCCGACCACAAGCACCCGCATCGCTCTCGTCCTCACGTCCACGCAATCAGGTCAGACAATATCCGTTGACCTTCTAGCACAGCCGCAACCAGAAGCGAGTCTGCTTGGCGTCGTGGCCGGTCTGTGCCAAGACACTTGTCATGAAGTTCATTCGAACCGCGCTCATTGCGCTCGCCACGGTCGCCACCGTCACCATCGTCGCAATGGCCGCGTCCCCGCGGATCGCGCAGGCCGAAACCGTTTTGCGTGTCGGCACCAACGCGCTGCCGCCCAGCCTGTTCAATCCCTTCGCCAATACCGGCTTGCCGTATGTCTATACGTGGAGCGCGGTGTTCGACGGCCTGACGGTGATCGACGAACATGGCGACGTGCAACCGTGGCTTGCCACATCGTGGACCAACGTCGATCCGCTGACGTGGCGCTTCGAATTACGCCGCGACGTGGTGTTCTCCGACGGCACACCCATGACCGCCGATGCGGTGGTGGCGACCAGTGAGTACATCACCAGCCCCGGTGCCACGCGGGACGTGGTGGCGCGGATGATGTCGTTCATCGAGACGGTGCGCGCCGTCGATGATTACACCGTCGAGTTCAAAACAAAGGTCCCGACGCCGCTCCTGCCGCGTTTCCTGCCGCAGTACTACGTCGTCCAGCCGGAAAAATTCCGCGCCCTTGGGATCGAGGGTTTTGCCCGCGCACCGGTGGCGACCGGCCCGTTCGCGGTCGAGGACATCGCCGCGAACCGTGTCGTATTCAAGGCGCATACGTCGTCGTGGCGTGCGCCAAAGGTCGATAAACTCGAAATTCTGATCGTCCCCGATGCCGGCGCCCGCCGTATGTCAGTGCAATCGGGCCAGTTGGACATCGCACTTAATCTCGGACCCGAGGAAACCGCTTCGATAGCGGGGACCGGGGGGTCTTATGTGACTTGGCGCGATGCCGCGATTTGGGCGTACCAATTCAACGGCACGAAGGACGAACGTTTCACCTTCGCGCCGTTCAAAGACATTCGCGTGCGCGAAGCCCTGAACATCGCCGTCGACCGGGTTGCCATCATCGATGCGCTCTTGGACGGCAAGACGGTTCCCGCCACGCAGCCGGCAGCGGACAATGTCTACGGGTTTAATCCCGATCTGCCGCCGATCCCCTACGACGCCGAACGCGCAAAACGTTTGCTGGCCGAGGCAGGTTACAAAAACGGCTTCGATTTCGTGATCGAAGCCACGGTTGGGTCGAGCGCCGCCGACGCCGCCGTCCATCAGGCCGTGGCGCAATATCTTGCCGCCGTCGGCGTACGCGCCGACGTTCAGGTGATCACCGCCAATCAACTGATCCGCAATGTCGTCGAAGGAACCTGGCAAGTGCCGGCGTTCGGCATTCACTACAATTTCGAGCCGACCGCCGAAGTTTTGCGCGCGCTCGATACCGCGTCGTGTCTGTGGGCGTATCCGTGGTACTGCAACCCGGATGTTATGCCGCTGATCGAACAGGCGGCGGTCGAATTCGATCCGGCGCGCAATCTCAAGCTTCGTCAGGACATCATGGCCGCCTACCGTTGGGATTGGCCGGGTATCTATATGTATCAGGCGGTGCGCTTCGCGGGGCTTCGCAAGGGGGTGAGCGGTCTGCGTGTGGTCAATAACTTCATTTATTTCGACGAGATCGAAAAGAGATAGCGACATCGTGGCGTTGCCGGGCCTGAGTATGGCATAACAGACTGATGGCCGACGCTGCTGAACTTGAATCCAGTCACAATCTGCCCGCTTTCACGGTCAGCGAGATTTCCGCCGCGCTCAAGCGTACCGTGGAAGATGCGTTTGGTTACGTCCGCATTCGCGGCGAGATTTCCCAGCCCAAGGTGGCCGGCTCCGGCCATTGTTATCTGCGCCTGAAGGACGAGAACGCGGTGATCGACGCCATCATCTGGCGCGGCACCATGTCGAAGCTCAATCTCAAGCCCGAAGAAGGCATGGAAGTGGTCGCCTCGGGGCGGATCACGACCTATCCCGGCCGTTCCAGCTATCAGATCATCATCGATTCACTTGAGCTGGCGGGCGTCGGCGCGCTGCTCAAGCTGCTGGAAGAGCGGCGCAAAAAACTCGCCGCCGAAGGTCTGTTCGACGCCGAGCGCAAGAAAGACCTTCCCTATCTGCCCGAGGTGGTCGGTGTGGTGACGTCACCGACCGGCGCGGTGATCCGCGATATCCTCCACCGAATTTCCGACCGCTTTCCGCGCCGCGTCATCCTGTGGCCTGTGCGCGTACAAGGCGAGGGCGCGGCCGAGGAAGTGGCCGCGGCCATCAAGGGCTTCAACGATCTCAAGCCCGGCGGCGCGATCCCGAGGCCCGACGTACTGATCGTGGCGCGCGGCGGCGGCA
>JAGREB010000471.1 GCA_020446775.1 Paracoccaceae bacterium | reverse complement strand
ACGGGATACCGCGTTTCAGTCAGCGGGCTTTCGAAGTCGGACGACAAGCGCATCACCATCGAGTATTTGCGCGGCGTCGACAAACTCACGGGCCATACCGCTTGCTGGGCAAGCTTGGAGATCAGCGGCCGGGCGACGTCGTAGACCCAATCCTGGTTGACGAAGCCCTCGCTGAGCCGGCGAACCTTTTCCGTCAGCACGAACGTGTTGGTGCGGGGATTGCGCTCGACGAAGCCGCGCACGCGCAGGGTTTCGATGATGCGGAATGCGGTGCCGCGCGGTAACTGAGTCAGGGCGGCGACTTGGCTGACCGAGCAGCCGTTTTGCGCGTTCAGCCGCTCCAGCACGGAGATGCAGCGCACGATTGAATTGACGATGCTTGACATGTCCGATCAGGGCCCCGGTTTTGTTTCCACCAGCGCGCCCAATTTTTCCGCCGCCGCCCACATCTGCGGCAGATAACTTTCCTCGATTTCCGCTCGACCGAGCGCCTTGGCGGGAAAATGCATCGACAGGCAGCCGTGAACCGCGACCCCGGCGTAAAACGGCACGGCGATGGCGGTGCCGAATTTTTCGTGTTCGTGCAGGGCATATCCGCGCGCGCGGATGGTCTCGACGTCGGCGCGGAACTGCCTCACTTGGTCCGGCGTGCCGCGCAGCCGCGCCGGTGTTTCGCGCAGACACGCGCGGATCAAAGTTTCGCGCACGTTCGGTTGCGCGAAGGCGAGGTAGGTGCGCCCCGATGCCGTGTCGAGCAGCGCCAGCGGAAAGTCGCGGGTCACCGATGTGATCGCCATCGGTCCTTCCGTCTGGGTCGACAGGCGGTTCAGCAACACGCCGCCTTCCGGCATGGTCAGCGCCACGTCCCAGCCGACTTTACGCGCGAGTTCGTCGACCACCGGCTTGGCCAACGCATCGAGCCAGTTTTGATTTTCGTAACCCGCGCTCAGCGAGCGGACTTTCTTGGTCAGCCACACTGAACCCGCGTCGACGTCGCGGCGCACGTAGCCTTGCGCCCGCAATGTCTCGACGATGCGGTGCGACGTGCCGCGCGGCAGGCCAGTCAGCTTGGCCAATTCGGACACACTCGCGCCATTGTGCTGATTGAGCGCCATCAGCACGTCGAGAAAGCGGACTACCGAATTGATGGTCGAACTCATGCCCTTTGCGTACTCATTCGGCGGGCAGGTCTCAAGTTGGCCGCCCGCGATGCGGGCAGGATAGACCCATTTTCACGGCGATGGAAAGGGGCAGAGCCGGCGTTACGCCGCCGCCGCTATCGCACGGGACTGAACCCAGATCCGGGCCGCGCGCAGGGACATGCGATTCCCGCGGCGCGTGCGCTGTCGGACAATGCGAAGATCAGGCTTCGCGCGCGCTGTAGGAGTCGCAGTAGCCGGCCGGATTGACCGGGCCAAGATAGATTTCGCACTTGGCGCAGCTTTCGCCTTCCGGCACCGGGTGCATGAACCCGCAGCCTGCGCAATTCTTGTCGGCGTGCGGCGATTTCTCGACGTAGTTGTTGGCTTTGCGAATGCTGTTTTCCGACACGCTCATCTTATTCGGATCCGCGCAGACGATTAAGGATTCGCCATCGCCGCACCCGGTCACCGCCAGCGCGGCCGTCGTCACCAACGAAACCTGACCTGCGGTTTGCAGCACCGCGCGCCGTGAAACGTCCCGAATTTTCATCATGGGCCTCCCTGCCTTCGTCGCCGCCGTCAATCGGCGCGCCTGTCCCACCGCACATAATGCCGCTCCCTTTGACGGGCTCCAACGATAATTGGAGGGCGAACCGGCCGCTGCGGTCTTTGTTCACATTGCGGGCAACGAAGCAGAAACGTTGTGCCGCGCAGCAGGTTACGCCAATGATCGCCGACCATTTGGGGCGACAAACCGGGGGAGCGGCGGTCATGGCGTTGACAAAAGGGGCTGAGTTCAAACGGGGTTGGGCGACGCTGCTGGCTTCGGTCACCGGAAACGGTTTCGGGCTGAGCGGGCTCGCGTTCTACACGTTCGGTGTCTTTGTCGTTCCGCTGACGGCGGCCTTCGGCTGGTCGCGCGGCGATGCCGCCGGCGCGGCGAGCTTTCTGCTGATCGGCACGGCGATTACGGCGCCCATCATCGGGACGCTGATCGACCGGTTCGGCGCCAAGCGTGTTGCCGTCATTTCAATGACCTTGTTGGCGATCGGTTACGGACTGCTGACACAGCTTTCCGGCAACTTGGCCATGTTCTACGTGATGTGGCTGTGCATGTCGCTGGCCGGTGGCGGTACGACGCCGGTGGTATGGACACAAGCCATCAATCTTTGGTTCGACAAGGGCAGAGGTCTGGCCTTGGGGATCGCGCTTGCGGGCGCAGGCGTGGCCGGTGTTTTCAGTCCGCGGCTGACGACCGCTTTGATCGAATCCTACGGCTGGCAGGGCGGGTACCTCGGCATCGGCATCATGTTGATCGTGATCGCCGTGCCGGTCATCGCGTTCCTGTTCAACGACCATGCCCCTCATGACCACGCGCTCGGGCCCGAAACGGCGGCGCTTACCCCCAGCGTCGCCCATGTGCGCGGCGGCATGACGTTTCAGGAAAGCTATCGCACACTTGAGTACTGGAAGATCGCGATCGGTTTCTTTTTCGTGTCGGCCATCATCGCCGGAATCATCATCAACCTGGTGCCGCTTCTCATCGACCGCGGTTTGTCTGCCGTCGCCGCGTCCGAAATCGCCGGTGTTCTCGGAATTGCCGTCCTGATCGGCCGCGTCGGGGTGGGCTATGTGATCGATCATTTCCATGCCCCCGCCGTGACGCGGCTTTTGCTGATCGGCACGGCGATCGGCTGCTTTCTGCTCTCGCTCAACGACGCGCCGACCTGGTTCGCCCTTGTGGCCGTGTTGTCGCTGGGCCTGGCGGCGGCGGCCGAAATCGATCTCGTCGCCTATCTTGTCAGCCGATTTTTCGGCATGAAGGCCTACGGCAAAATCTACGGCTCGCAGTTGTCGATCTTTTACGCTGGCGCGGCGACCGGGCCGCTCGCCGTCGGGAAAACCTACGACTTGTTTGGAAGTTATCTGCCGGCGCTCTACGCGGCGACGGGGATCTTGATCGTCGGCGGTCTCGTGGTCGGAAGCCTTGGCAAGCCGCGCGAGTTCACGGTTCAGCAACAGCCGAAGTAATCGCCGTCGGATTTAGCCGCCGACGGACACGCCCTGCATCGGCATGCCGTTGCGCATGATGGCGCTGAACATGCGGTTGCCGCCGAAACGAATGCCCTTGAAGTCGCCGGCCTTTTTATCGTCGGCGTGGGTGAAGATGCGTTGTCCCTTGTAGGCCCACTGCTTGCGGCCGTCCTTGCGCGTCACGATGGTCCACAACCCGGTGGGTTTCGCGTCGGCATCCGACAGGAACGGGATCCACACGGGATCGACGCACTCGCCGTTGCAGGCAAGGATCGCCGGCGACAGGCGCCGGTTTCGCGGATTGAAGAATTGCGTGTAGACCGTATGTCCTTCGGCATTGGCGATTAACTCGCCCGCATCCGACGCCTGAACCGTCGCCCAAGGCGGCAGCGGCGGTTCGGGTTCAAGCACCAAAACGCTCCAGCCTTCGACGTCGTTCCCGTTGATTTCACCCGAATTGACGTCGCCGGCGTAGGTATAAAGACTATGGCCCTGGAACGCCCATTGTTTGGCGCCGGAATCTACCATCGCGACGGTCCAATCGCCGAA
>JAGREB010000044.1 GCA_020446775.1 Paracoccaceae bacterium | reverse complement strand
CCTGCGACCATCGCCTTGAGACGCCCGCCAAACCGCTCGCGCACGGCCTTGCGCACCAATTTCTCGGCAAAGAAATCCAGTAACTTGTCCCATAGCGTCATGGCGTGCGGGGTTTCGTAGCGCTTGGCGCCGAGGCGATAGGCGAGATCGAACAGCTTGCGGCGGAAATTCGACTGGCGCTTCAAGCCCTGCAAAATACGCAGGCGCATGCTTTCGTAAAGTCGCGGCACCGCGGTCATGATGGTCGGGCGCGCTTCGACAAGGTTGGCCGGCAGAGTCTCGACCCGCTCGGCGTAATAGATTTCAGCGCCCATCGAGATGGGAAAGAACTGTCCGCCGGTGTGCTCGTAGGCGTGACTGAGCGGCAGGAACGACAGAAACACTTCGTCGCCGATGCCAAGCGTTTCCAACACGCCCAGCGCGCCATAGCAGTTGCATAGGATGTTGCCGTGCGTGAGCATCACGCCTTTGGGCATGCCGCCGGTGCCAGAGGTGTAAATCAAACAACACAAATCGTCGCGCTTGAGCGAGGCGATTTCGGCAGGGACGGGATGATCGTCGCCTTCGAATAAGTCGGCCCATGGCCGTGTGTCGACGCTCGACGCCATCACGTTTTCGGGATGATCGACCACATAGATCGAGACTTTGTGCTCGGCCTCGGTCGCGGCGGCGATCACCGATTTCGCCAGCCCCGGCGTCGAGACAATGATGATCTTGGCGCCCGAGTTTTGGATGATGTGCAGATGGTTGACGGCGGTATTGGTGGTGTAGGTCGGCACTGCCACCGCGCCGATGCTGATGACCGCGAGGTCCGCGATCAGAAACTCGGGCCGGTTTTCCGATACGATGATGACCCGTTCGCCCGGTTGCACGCCGGCGTTTCGCAGGCCAGTGGCTAACGCTTTGATCTGTTGGGCGACCTCATTCCATGTCAGCGGACGGTAAGATCCGTCGCGCTTGGCCCACAAAAAATTGCGGTCCGCCAATCGCTCTGCTTGTTCGAAGAACATGGCAGGCAGACTTGTAACCGTCGCCGTGTCGACGACCTTGGCCGGCAATCCCACGTGCGTCCCTCCCACACTGGTCGTGCGGGCGCATCATCGGGCCTTATTTTAGCCGATTCAAGGGCTTATCGTATGCCGCGCCGCGATGGTGCGGGTCTTGGTCGGATGTCGAATTCCGCCTATATCCTTAAGGCACCGTTCAGCTCTTTCACGCGTTTCGCCAGAGGTTATGCGATGTCCATTACAGGTTCCGCGATTTCTCAAGACAAACCAGGTCAAGACGCCGCCGGAATGCATGACGCGCTCGGGGCGTTGCCGGAATGGAACCTGGGCGATCTCTACGAAGGTCCCGATTGTCCGGCTCTCAAGGCGGATTTCGATCGCGTCGGAGCCATGATCGCGACGTTCGAGAAACTGCGCGGCAAGGTGAATGACCTGGACGGGGCGGCGTTCGGCGCAGCCATCGCCGAGTATGAAAAGATTTCCGAGCTTTGCGGGAAAATCGAAAGCTATGCGCAGCTTTATCAGTCGGTCGATGTCAGCGACGCCGAGCGCGGCCGCTTCTTCCAGGACACCATCGACCGCATGACAGACCTCAGCGGCAAATTGCTGTTCTTCACGCTCGATATCATCCGCATGGACGACAAAGTGCTTGCAGCCAAGATGAACGATCCGGCGGCAGCCAAGTACGCGCCATGGGTGCGCGATCTGCGCGCTTTCCGCGGGCACGAACTCTCCGACGATCTCGAGAAACTGCTGCTCGATAAATCGACCTCCGGCCGGACGGCGTGGGTGCGTCTTTACGATGAAACGCTGGCCGCCATGCGCTGCACCATGGGCGCGAAGACCGTGACCCTAACCGAAGCGCTGCACTATCTGTCCGACGCGGGCGAGGAGATGCGCAAAAATGCCGCCAAGGGTATCGGTGCCGCATTGGCGGATAAGGCACGCCTGATCACGCTGGTCACGAACACGCTTGCCAAGGACAAGGCGACCGAGGATCAGTGGCGCAAATACGAACGTCCGGTATCGTCGCGGAATCTTGGAAATTTGGTCGAGGACGAAGTGGTCGATGCGCTCGTCGCGGCGGCCAAGTCTTCCTA
>JAGREB010000470.1 GCA_020446775.1 Paracoccaceae bacterium | reverse complement strand
CGTTTGTCGATGATGGCGAGGTCGGCATGTAGGCGTTTGGCGATGGCGCGGGCGCGGACCACGCCGCCGGTGTCCGGCGACACAATCACTAATTGCTCTCCCTTGTAGCGCTGCTCAATGTCGGTCACGAACACCGGCGCGGCGTAAAGGTTGTCGAGCGGAATATCGAAAAAACCCTGAATCTGACCCGAGTGAAGGTCGAGCGCGAGAACGCGCGCTGCGCCGGCCTGGGTAATCAGATTGGCCACCAGTTTTGCGGTGATCGGCGTGCGGCCGCCGGTCTTGCGGTCCTGACGGGCATAACCGTAGTAAGGCAGCACCGCGGTCACGCGCTTGGCCGACGCCCGGCGCAAGGCGTCGAGCGTGATCAACAATTCCATCAGGTTGTCGTTGGCGGGATAAGACGTGCCCTGAATGACGAAAACGTCCTGGCCGCGGACGTTTTCATGGATTTCGACAAAGATTTCGAGGTCGGAAAATCGTTTGATGCTGGCATTGGTGAGCGGCGTTTGCAGACACGAGGCGATGGCTTCCGCCAACGGCCGATTGCTGTTGCCCGCAATGATTTTCATCGCTTTGCCCCGCCGTCGTGTCTTGAGCACGGACGATCAAAAGCGACTCCGCCCGCGCGACTCCGTACGCCACCCCCGGCGTCCGGCGGGCGCAAACTAACAACCTGTCATCGGACTGTAAACCGGCCAAAACTCTTGAAAAAACGGGAATTCGCGAGGGCATTGCCTTCGGTCAGGTAAGACCGGTGCGGCCGCGACTTACTTGGCCGGCACCAGGGACAACACCTGCATCACGTCGGGCAGGGCCGCTTCGGCGATGGCAAAAGCTGCCGCGCCCCAGCTGCCGTCGAGGGCACCGCGCGGAATCGTGTTGGTGAGAGAGATTTTGCCAAGCTCCGATCCGTCCGGGCGAAGCGCGCGCCATCCGATCTCGATGAACTCGTCGCCGGTTGCGGTCGGTTTGACCGAAACCTGACCCGCCAGCACGACGGCCGGCGAAACGTCGTCGCGCTTTACCCCTTGTAATGCCAGCGTCTGGATCATTGCCAATTGCAACGCTTCGCGGCCGTTGCCGGGCGCGCCTTCGACCGGCGTAACCGACACGCTTGGGTATATAGGTGCGGCGGCCGTGGCCGCGGAACCCGACGGCGCAACCGGTTCGACGATGCTGGCTTGATCGATCATCGACAAAACCGCGTCGGCAACGTCCGCGCCGAGCCGGTCGGCGGCCGCGCCACCGGTTTGCCAGTCCATGGCGGGCAATTCCGCCCGTTGCATATATTCGCCTTCCGGTTCGCCACGGCGGGATATCAAACGCCAATCGATCATTACCCGCGCCAGGCCGTTTGAGATGGAGATGTCCGAAACTTTTCCCGTCAGGCTGAATCCCAAGCCGCCGTTCACCCGGACGGCTTCGGCAGGTATGTCGTAAGCCGCAAGCGAAGCCGCAATCGCATCGCCCAACTGTCCCGCCAGCGGGTCCGGTACGCCTTCGGGCGGTAGCACGGCGATCCCGACTGCCGACGGAATATCGAGAATGGCCCGGTCGGCGGTGACTTTCGGCGTGCCGCGAAACGGTTGCGGTACGGACCCGCAAGCCACCAGGAGCAGCGCGGCGGCAATCACGTATATGATGGGAGGCGAAAAGCGTTTCACGCCGTCCCCACCAAGGCGATGGCCGATAGCTGCCGCCCGTAGTCGGGTTCCTTACGGAGAATGGAACGGCGGTAACTGAAGAATTGCGTGTCATCCGCGCAGGTATCCCACCGGCCGCCGGCGATCTTGGCCAAACCTTCCGCGTTCAGTTTTTCGCGGACAAATCCGGTCAGGTCGAAGTGGGCGTGCCCGTTGGCTTTCGGCGCGGTGAAAAATCGTTGGAAATTTTTGTCAGCGGCCAAGAACCGTTCGATGAATTCGGGCCCGACTTCATAAGACGTTTGGGCAATGCATGGGCCGATGGCCGCGACAATTCGTTCGCGGCGCGCGCCCAGGGCAAGCATGGCGGCAACTGTGTTCGCCACCACGCCCGTGAACGCGCCTTTCCAACCTGCGTGGGCGGCGGCAATCACGCCTGTTTCGGAATCGGCGAACAGAACCGGCGTGCAGTCGGCCGTCAGGATGCCTAAGGCGACGCCCGGTCGCGCCGTCACCAGGGCATCGGCAACCGGGGCATCGCGCCATGGCCATGGCGCATCGACGGTGACCACGTCGGCGGTATGCTTTTGCTTCACGGTGGTGAGGTTTTCGGAAGCGATATCGAGGCGTGCTGCGCATGCGGCGCGGTTTTTCGCCACTTGGTCATGATCGTCGGCGCTCGCCGTGAACGCGCAATTGTTGTCTCTGTAGACACCTGTCGAACCGCCGCCGGAGCGGGTGAAAAACCCGTGGCGAACGCGAGGGAGCACCGAAAGTTCGTCAACCGTGATCATCGCCGTCACTCTGCGCGAAACCCTCGAGGGTTTCCAGAGACGGATGCGACACCGCCATGACTTTGAATAACGCGCCCATGCCGTCGGGTTCGATCAGACGCCGAACGCCGCTTTGGAGATCGTTT
>JAGREB010000469.1 GCA_020446775.1 Paracoccaceae bacterium | reverse complement strand
ACGCGCCGGTTATCCTTCTCGATATTGATCAAGAGCGGATGGCCGATGAGATCGTAGTCGAACATGTCATGGTGAACGGTTTGGAAGTGCCACACCACTTCGCCGGTTTCAGCCGACAGCGCGACCGTCGCATCCGAATAAGGGATATCGAACGTGCGTTCGCCACCGTAGTAATCCGTCGACGGGCTGGTGGTCGGCACGAAGACCAGCCCGCGCACGGGATCGGCACTGGTCGTCGACCACACATTGGCCGCACCGGTCACATCGCGCTTGTCTTCGGGGATCGGATCGAACGACCACTTGAGTTCGCCGGAACGAACGTCGAAGGCGCGCACGAAGCCGTCCGTTGCGTTTGCGATTCCGTCATTGGCCGATTGAGTCGTGACGACAATGTCGGCAACCACGGTTGGCGGCGACGACATGCCGCGCGAGGTTCCTTCGCCGTAGCTTTCGAAATCCCCCTGGCTGACATATCCCGGATGGCCTTGCCCGGCTCCGAAATCTTCACATGCTTTTCCCGTATCGGCGTCGATAGCGTAGGTTTGCCCGGCCCAGTCGGCTTTGAAGACGCGCTTTTCACACGGCGTATCGGGGCGCGGCTCGGCGGCTTGCCAGTAGGCGACGCCGCGGCAGGTAGACGTCCGGCGCGGTTTGTCGAGCAGCCGTTTTCCGTTTACCTCGGCTTCGTGAGGATCGAAGATCCACTTTTCCTCGCCGGTCGCCGGGTCGAGCGCGAACACACGGTTGAAAGGCGTGCAGAAGTACAGCGTGTTGTTGGCGTGGATCGGGACAGTTTCGAGCGAGGTGGCGCCGACTTCACCCCCGGGCTCCGCCACATCGCCCGAATGATGGGTCCACGCAACCTTCAAATCCGCTACGTTGGCGGTATTGATCTGGTCCAGCGGCGAGTATTGGCTTCCACCGGCGTCGTTGCCGAATCGTGGCCAGTCGCTGCCGATGTCCTGAGCGGTTGCAGATACAGCCGTAAGTAAAACCGCGCTCGCGGCCAATCCCATCGCACGCATGGACACCTCCCGAAACCTCCGAGTGCCGGACGCTACCAACCGGCCGGAATTCTCGCCAGTGTAATCATGGCGCACGCGGCGTCGACCGATTGCGCCGGATTTGCAATCCCGCCGCGGCGATCAGGCAAATGGCCGAAACCAGGACCAGGAGCGTGGAAAGCGCGTTGATTTTCGGGCTAACGCCCAACCGAATGCTGGAAAAAACCAACATCGGTAGCGTGGTCGCCTGGGGGCCGGACGTAAAACTCGCCACCACCAAGTCATCGAGCGACAGGACGAAGGCCAAGAGCCATCCCGCAAAAATCGCCGGTGCGATCAGCGGCAGCGTAATCGAAAAAAATACGATATGCGGCGGCGCCCCCAGATCCGCGGCGGCCTCTTCGGTGTCGCGGCTCATGCCCGATACCCGCGCCTGCACGATCAAAGCGACATAGGCCATGGCGAACGAAGTGTGCGCCAAGATCACGGTCACCATGCCGCGCCCCTGCGGCCAGCCGGTCGCTTGTTCCAAGGCGACGAACAACAGAAGGAGCGTGAGACCGGTGATGACCTCGGGCAGCACGAGCGGCGTCGCGGCTAGACCCGAAAACAAAAGCCGCCCCCTGAACCGGCCGGCGCGCGCCAGAACGAGACCGGCCGCAGTTCCCAATGCGGTCGCAAGCGATGCCGACATGACAGCCACGACCAAACTCACGCGCGCGGCGGACAGGAATCGCTCGTCGGCGAATAGTTCGCCGTACCATTTAAGCGAGAAGCCGGTCCACACCGACACGAGGCGCGACTCGTTGAAGGAATATGCGATCACCACCGCCGTCGGCACATAAAGGAAAATTAGGCCGAGGATGAGGCATGCGAACACGATGGGGCCGGACCGTCCGGTCATGATGCGCCCTCCGGCCGGCTACCGAAGGTTTGCAGGAGCGAAATCGGCGCGACCAAAAGGATCAAGAGCACGACCGAAAGCGCCGCGCTCACCGGCCAGTCACGATTGGTGAAAAATTCGCTCCACATGACGCGGCCGATCATCAAGGTATCAGCGCCGCCCATCATTTCCGGAATCACGAATTCGCCGACCGCCGGAATGAACATCAACAGGCATCCGGCGACGATGCCCGGCCATGCCAGCGGCACGACGATGCGCCAAAACGTGACGACTGGCCGCGCACCGAGGTCGGCCGCAGCCTCAAGCAGCACGGGATCGAGTTTTTCGAGCCGGGCGTACA
This sequence comes from Paracoccaceae bacterium, assembly GCA_020446775.1. GTDB lineage: Bacteria > Pseudomonadota > Alphaproteobacteria > Rhodospirillales > Rhodospirillaceae > VGEM01. The sequence continues at coordinate 186 of JAGREB010000469.1, read as the reverse complement.
ACGGCAGAATCATGAACGGCAGGTAGCAGAACACCATACCGAGATAGACCGCACCTTCGGTATTGAGTATCCGCAGCGGCGCATCGATCAGACCGAAACCCTCCAAGACCGAATTGAGAATACCGCCGGGACGGAGAATGACGATCCAGGCGTAAACCCTGATGAGGAACGAGGTCCAGAACGGCA
>JAGREB010000468.1 GCA_020446775.1 Paracoccaceae bacterium | reverse complement strand
CGGGTCGAGATCCACATTGCCCAGGATGGCCCCATTGTTGACGCGCACCTTGGTGTTCAACCAGACTTTTTTGACGTCGAGGTTGATGACCCATGGGCCGTCCATATCGATGTCCAGACCGGCTTGGACGGCCGGTCCGAAGCTATCGCCGAACGACAGCGCGGTTACGGCGCCTCCGGCCGGATCGGCACTGAAAATGTGGGTGTAGTTCACACCTGCGCCGACGTACGGATGAACCGTTCCCGAAACCCTGGGGTGCCATTGAATGGTTAATGTCGGGGGGAGGACCCACGCGTCACCCAAGGGAACGTCGCCGAGACTTGTGCCCTCGGCAACGACATCGTGATTGGTGAGCGCCGCGATGATTTCGAACGCCACTTGATCGGTGACGAAATAGGTCAAATCGAGCTCGGGCACGATGCGGTTCTCGGCGTTTGCCTTGCCGCCAATCGGTGTAATGGTGCCGCCCTCATCGGGGATCACGTCGATGATGCGCGCGCGCAGAATGAAATCGCCCGCGCTGGGACCTTCAGCGGCCGCCGCCACGGTACTCATTCCACCCAACAGAATCGCGGCCACCACCACGTTGTTAACCAACTTCGTTTTACTAACCTCCGGACGACTTACTGGCCCTGATGCGTATTTCAGCTTCCCGGATGCTGGTTTGAAACGTTCCCGACGTCACAGATATGACTTGCGTCAAAGGCCGTAGCGCAGATGCCATGCAACCACTCTGCGGTGATGTCTACTTACGTAGGGTCGAGCTTGGGTTCGCCTTGCCGCTTGATTGCGGGCCGAGCCCGCCAAGCGCGATGCGCAAACGCGACGCCTGAGCGGGCCGCGGGCGCTGCGGGTTAAGGAGTGGCGCTCGCAGTCAATTTTTGGGCCTCGGCACGGTACCGCTGCAAACCCCACCACTGCAGGGCGATACATGGCAGCCCGACGGCTGCCGGGACGATGGCAAGGCTGAATTTGAGCGCGGTTGGATCGCCGAAAACAGAATCCGTGAGGAAGCCGACCAGCGGCGGACCGATGAACAGCCCCGCCAAATTAATGATGACCCAATAAACCGCGGTGGCTTGGGCGCGCACTTGATTTGGTGAAATACCAGCCGTCGCGGTCGCGCCACAGGCCGACGCCATAGCACCGCCAATGGTCGACAGCGCAAGACCTGCAAGCGCAAGCCACGGCGTGGGCATCAACGGATAGGCGATCGACGTCAGTGTCAAGATGGTGATCGCGATGAAGGTGGCGCGCATCGGTCCGCCAATATCGCCGGCTTTCGTAAAACGGTCGGCGATCCAGCCGCCGACATTCGCCCCCGCCGGGCCGAAGATCAGGATCACGGTCCCAATCGCCAAACCGATGTCGGCCATGCCCCAATTCCAATTGCGGCGGAATAGTTCCGGATTGAAGAACTGGGCGTAGCCGGTCACGGTCATCGCGCATTGTCCGATCCACAGGCTGAAAAACGCGCCGCGGCGCGACCAGAAATACGACAACGCCTCCGCAATCGAAGTCTCGGTTTTCCCCGTGCGGCCAAGCGCGACGCGGTCGCGCCGCAGGGGTTCGCGCACCATGAACACCAGTGCCGACAAGACAAGGCCGGGCAAACCGACGACGATGAACGTCGCTTTCCAGCTCTCGATTGTCCCGAACAGCGGCAAAGTGACCGTCGGCGTCGATGTCACGCTGCCGACGATCCAGCCGCCGAGGATCGACCCGATCGCTGTGCCGAGCGAAATTCCGGTCATGTAAAGGCTGATTGCGCGGCCGCGTTTTTCCTTGGGGAAATAGTCGGAAATCATCGACACGGCGCTCGGCGTCAATACCGACTCGCCCAAGCCCACGCCGATACGTGCCATGAACAGGTGGGTGAAGTTCTTGGCGAACCCCGACGCGGCGGTCATGACCGACCACAGCGCGATGCCGCAACCGATGATGACCTTGCGGCTTTTGCGATCTGCCAGCCATCCAACCGGAATGCCCAGCAAGATATAGAAAATCGCGAAGGCCGGGCCGAGCAGCAAGCCGATTTGCGTGTCGTTGAGATCGAACGACATCTTAATCGGGTTGATGATGTAGCTGAGAATTTGGCGGTCGAGCCAAGAGATGATGTAGGTCAGCAATAGCAAGACAACGACCGACCAAGCGTACGCGGGCTTGGGATACGGCCGGTGATCCTGAGTATTCTCCGGCATTTCGGCGTTAGCGTTTGGCATCGTCCGGATCCGTTTGGGGCGACGGTTCAGCGTTGCGGGGTTCGCGCCGCTGTTAAGGCTTCGGTCTCGATCACACCGGCACGATAGTGACGAAGATTGTAGAACAAGATCACAGTCGCGATCGCGCCGGCGACGGTCACGGTCAATGCAATCGAATAGCGCAAAGCGGCTTCATCCTTGAATACGAAATCCGTGACGATGGCGACAGCACTTGGCCCGACCGTCAAACCGAGCAGGCTGATCACGAAGTAGTACATTGCGGAAACTTGGGCCCGTAACTGGTTGGGGCTGATCATCATCAAGGCGGCGGCGCCCGTGGCTGTCACCCAAGCGCCGCCGATCGACGAGAAAACCAAGACGAACAGCGCCCACTCCGGCGTCGGCATCAAAGTCACGAAAATCGAAGGCGGAATAAAGAACGTCAACGCACCGACCAAATTGGAGCGCATGTGGGCATCTTTGTGGCCTTGCTGGTAGAACCGGTCGGCGAGCCAGCCTCCCGCATTCACGCCGATTGGCACGGCCACGAGCATGATGAGGCCGTACGCCAAGCTGATTTGCCCGATCGACCAACCCCATGTGCGGATAAACGTTGTCGGTAGCCACGAGAAATAAGCATAGCCGATGATCGTTACCACTGACATGCCGACGAAATGCGAGCCGAAACTCCGCCAGCGCTTCCCCGCAAATCCGAATACTTCGCGGATCGGGATTTCTCCGGCACTTCCGTCCGCCGATTTCATTTTGTCGCGCCGATAAGGTTCCTTGACGGTCATCAACAGCAACGCGATCGCCAATCCAGGAAGGCCCACGACCAAGAACACGGTTTGCCAAGCGTACAGTTGACCAATGACCGGCAGGACGAACGGCGGTTGGGTCGAAACATATTCGATGACTTGGCCGCCGAGGATCATGGCAACTGCCGCACCGAGCCCGACGCCGGCGTTGTAAACGCTCAACGCGCGGCCGCGCCGCTCCTTGGGGAAGTAGTCGCTAATCATCGACAACGCGCTTGGTGTTAGACTTGCCTCGCCGACGCCCACGCCGATCCGCGCCAAGAATAGCATCGTGTAATTTTTGGCGAGGCCGCAAGCTGCCGTCATGAAACACCACAGCGTGATCCCAGCCACGACGATATTGCGCCGGCTGGCACGGTCAGCGAGTCGTCCGATCGGGAATCCGAGAATCGTGTAAAAGATGCCGAAAGCGAGGCCGAGCAAAAGGCTCATCTCGGTATCACTAATACCGAGGTCACGCTTAATCGGCTGGACCATCAACGCCATGATCTGGCGGTCGAGGAACGAAGCGATATACGCCAAGGTCAGGACAACGACGACATACCACGCCGTACCCGATGGCGGATATGGCGGCTCGG
>JAGREB010000467.1 GCA_020446775.1 Paracoccaceae bacterium | reverse complement strand
AAGGGGTTCATCGACATTTTGACGTTGGCGAGTTCAACGCCGGTATTGTCGGCTTTGACGCGGACTTTGACGTTGTAGTCCACGACGCGTTTGACGGCGACCAGCACTTTCATTGGCAATATCCCCAAGACCGTGGAAGCGGGTTCTCAATAAACCCCGGAGAACCTTGTCGAAATTGCCCCGATTCCTACCCGGAAACGGGGCCGGTACAACTAGTCTTTTGGTATTACGGAGTCAAATAATCGCCCTTGCAGTGCGACATTTCAGCACGAAAATATTTGAAATAATTGGGAAATTTCGCTTTTGCGCCGCGGAACATTCAGCCGGGATTCCCGGCCATGCGAAATTCCAGCCGTGCGGGCGCACGTCAGCCGCGGGTGGCGCCCGGCTGCCATAAAACGTCGCCGGGGCCGCGCTTGTTCGCGGCACGCGCCATCACAAACAGCAGGTCCGACAACCGGTTGATGTACGCCAGGGCGTCGGCATTGATCCGCGCCGTCGCGGCCAAGGCCGTGATCTCGCGTTCGGCGCGGCGCGCGACCGTGCGCGCCACATGCAACTGCGCCGCGGCCGGGGTTCCCGCCGGCAGCACGAAAGACGAAAGTTCGCCCAAACCGGCGTTGATCTTGTCGATCTCCTGCTCGAGCCGTGTCACTTGGCCGGCGACGATCCGCAAGGCTTTGTCCGGCGCCTCGTCCGGTGCGATCGGTGTGCACAGATCGGCGCCAAGGTCGAACAGTTCGCTTTGCACCCGCGCCAGGACCGCATCCAGGTCGGAAAGCGTTTCGGCGGCAACCGCGCTGCGCGCCACGCCGATGGCGGCGTTGGTTTCGTCGACCGCGCCATAGGCCGCGACGCGCGGATCGTGTTTGGCCACCCGAGCACCGTCACCGAGCGACGTCTCGCCGCCGTCGCCGCCGCGTGTGTAAATTTTCGTCAGCCGGACCATGGCAGGATATTAGCCGCAACGCGTGTTCGTCCGCCACTCCCGCCGCGCGGTTCAATGCGCCCGGCTCGGTTTGAACCGCTGCCGGGTTGCTTTACACTCCCGGTCCGAAATTCACGCCAAGCCGCATCGTGCACCGCATCTCGCCCTCGCTTTCGATCTATCTCGGCAGCCGCTTCCTGATTGCGCTGGGTGGCGCGTTCGCTCTGATCGCCGGTTTGATCCTGTTATTCGATTCGATCGAACTGTTGCGCCGTGCGGCGGACCTGGAAGCTGTCGGCGGCCTGACGGTCATCGGACTTGCGTTGCTCAAACTTCCCCATACCGTCCAGGACGCGCTGCCGTTCATGGTCATGCTGGCGATGATGTACGCGCTCTTCCGCCATTCGCGTCATTACGAACTCGTCGTCATGCGCTCGGCCGGAATTTCGGCGTGGCAGGTACTCACGCCCAGCATGGTGCTGGTCGTTGCCCTGGGGCTTGCCAACCTGTTCGTGTTCAATCCGGTCGCCGCCAGCCTTTACGACATTTATGGCAGGCTCGAGCGGCGCTTGATCGATCCGAAAGCGACCGCGCTCGATATCGGCGCGTCCGGCTTTTGGCTGCGCGAGGCAACGCCCACCGGTGCCGCCGTCGTCCACGCCGATACCGTTCAACAAGACGGAAGCGATCTTCATTTCGACAACGTGATCATCTTCGTCTCGGATGCGAAGGACAATCTTTCCCATCGCATCGAAGCCGACAGCGGCGATTTGGGCGACGGCGTATTTCATCTGACAGGCGTTCGCGACCTCGAGCCCGGCAAACCCGTCGCCCGTTATGCGACCTACGATCAGCCGACCACGATCACGTTTGCCCAAGTTCAAGATAGTTTCGCCGCGCCGGAGACGCTGTCGTTTTGGGATTTGCCCGCGTTCGTCGCAACCTCGCGGGCGGCGGGGTTTTCGGCCTTGCCGCATCGGCTGTATTGGCAGTCGCTGTTGGCCTCACCGGTCATGCTGTGCGCCATGGTTTTGGTGGCCGCGGCCTTTTACATGACGGCGCAAACGCGCCTCGGCGGCTGGACGGTGCGGACCTTGGGCGGAATCGCCGCCGGGTTCCTGCTCTATTTTTTCAGCCGCTTCACCTATGCGCTTGGATTATCCACGACGCTGCCGATCGGCTTGGCGGCATGGTCGCCGGCGATTGTCGCGCTGCTCCTTAGTCTCACCTATTTGTTCTATCGCGAAGATGGCTGATGCCGCCGCCGAACACAGCGTGCCGTCCGGTGCTGCCGCGCCGGGGATTTTGACTTTCGCCGCCGTCATTCTGGCCGTCACGCTGGTGCGGCTCGCCGTGTTGACGGTGCTCGCGATTCCACTCTCAATGGACGAGGCGCAATACTGGATTTGGTCGCGCGCGCTCGACTTCGGTTATTATTCGAAGCCGCCGATGATCGCGTGGCTGATCGGCGCGACGACGTCGCTCTGCGGCGACGGCGAGGCCTGCGTCCGGGCGACGTCGCCAATTCTACATGCAGCGACTTCGTTCGCGGTGTTTGCCATCGGCAACCTTGTGGGCGGGCCGCGCCTTGGTTGGTGGAGCGGGCTGGCTTTCACGTTCCTGCCGGGTATCGCCATTTCGGCCATGATCATGTCGACCGACGTGCCGCTGTTGCTGGCGTGGTCGGTGGCGCTGTTCTGCCTGATTCGCGCGCTCGACGGCCGTGGAATGGGCTGGTGGATCGGGCTCGGCGCCGCTTTTGGGCTGGGCCTGATGGCGAAATACGCCATGCTATTTTTTGTTCTTGGCCTGGTTACGGCTGTACTTTGGTCGCCGCGCGTGCGCGCCAAGGTATCGGTCGGCGGACTTGTGAGCGCCTCGATAATCGGTGCGCTGATTTACGCTCCGAACTTCGTGTGGAATCTCGGCAACGGTTTCGTCAGCTACCGCCACACCTCGGATAACATTGCCTTCAGCGAAGCCGTCTTCGATCTCGGCCATGCGGGCGAGTTCATCCTGACCCAATTCGGCGTGGTTGGGCCGGTGATGTTCGGCGCGCTGCTGGTATGCGCTTACCGCGCTGTACGGCATCCGCAAGCGCGCGACGATGCAGATACACTGCTTTTGTCGTTTTCGCTGCCGATCCTGATCCTGATCGTGATCGAGGCGTTCGTGACGCGCGCCCACGCTAACTGGGCGGCGACCGCTTATGTCGCCGGAACGATATTCCTGTGCCGCAAGCTCTTGCGCACCGGCGCGGTCCGGTGGCTCCAAGGCGCATTCGCCGTCAATTTTGCCGCATCGGTCCTGTTGTTCAATGCCGTGATCGCCGATGCCTACGGTTACCATCTGCCGCGGGCGCTCGATGCGGTGGCCAAGACGCGCGGCTGGGACGAGGCCGGGCCATGGGTGCGGGACTTGCGCAGACGTTACCCCGGCGCGGTCGCACTTTTCGACAATCGGACGGACATGGCGTCGCTGATCTACTACGCGCGGCCACTAGCGGACGATGCCGTCATGTGGAACCCGTGGGGCGGCGTTCACAATCATTTCGAACTGACCACGGACCCGCGCAAACATCCGGGGGGCGACTTCATTTATATCACCCGGCGCGAGTCTCCGTCGTGGATTTTGCCCAGTTTCGAGGCCGTCACGCCCCTGGGCGAATGGCAAACCTCCGCTTATCCTGGACATCATTTGAGACTTCGGGCGTACTTGGCGGAAGGGTTCAGAGGTTATCGGCCGTGATCGTGCGACTGTTGGCAGACATCAGACTCAATCCCAGCCGCTATCTGCTGGCGATTTTGCTTCTCTTTATGTTCTTCCCCGGACTTGACCTCGGCACGGCGGGTTTGTTCGTCGCCGCCGACGGCAGTTGGATGTCGGGGTGGTTCTTCGATTTCATGCGCCGTGTCGTCCCGCCGCTGATCATCGTCAGCTTTGTCCTGTGCGTGGCGCTGTGGGTCGCGGGGATCTGGTATCAGAAATGGTTCTGGTCGTTGACCACGCCGCGCATGATTTACCTGATGTCCACGCTGTTGATCGGCCCGGGCATCCTGGTCGAAAGCATGCTCAAGCCCAATTGGGGCCGCGCGCGGCCCAAGGACATCATATTGTTCGGCGGCGACAGCGCCTTCACGCCGCCGCTGTGGATCGCCGACGAATGTACGCGCAACTGCTCGTTCGTATCCGGACACGCGGCGGTGGCTTTTTGGGTCACGGCGTACGGCTTCATCGCTCCCGAGAAGTGGCGCGGCCCCGTGATCGCGGGCGGCATCGTGCTAGGCGTTGTGATGGGGATCGCACGCATGATGCAAGGCGCGCATTTCCTCAGCGACATCG
>JAGREB010000466.1 GCA_020446775.1 Paracoccaceae bacterium | reverse complement strand
TAGAGCAGGTCGAACGGGAAGGGGTCCTTGCCAAGCAGATAGTTGTTGACCACGAACGACCAGATTAGGTCGTTGGCGCGCAGCATATTGAAGCTAGTCGCCATGTCTGCGCCTTCGAGAAATCCGCCGGCATCGTCCATCCGCTTTTCCAGGCTTTCGACCTGTTTGTCGTCGATGAACACGCGGATATCGCCGACCTCTTTGAAGTCTGTCAGCGCGGTTAAATAGGTCGCGGTCGCGATGTCGTCGATCTTCTTCGCCTTCATGTAGGCGAGCGTCGCCGCAAGCAGTGTCCCGCCGATGCAATAGCCGACGATGTTGATTTTCTCGACGCCGCACGCGGCCTTAACAGCCTGGGTCGCAGCCACCGCACCTTCGATCATATAGTCTTCGAAGGATTTGTGCGCGAGCGATTCGTCCGGATTGACCCACGAGACGATAAAGGTGGTATAGCCTTGGTCGGTCAGCCACTTCACCAGCGAATTCTTGGCCCGCAAGTCGAGGATGTAATACTTGTTGATCCACGGCGGCATGATCATCACCGGCGTTTCGTACACTTGTTCGGTAGCCGGCATGTATTGGATCAATTGCAGCAGATCGTTCTGAAAGACGACCTTGCCTGGCGTGACGGCGACGTTCTCGCCGACTTTGAAAGCGGTTTCATCGGTCATCGAGATGCGCAACCGGCCTTTGCCCTTGTCGAGGTCGTCGAGCAGGTTTTGCAGCCCTTTGACGAGGTTCTCGCCTTTGCTCTCGTAGGTGGCGCGCAAGACTTCGGGATTGGTCATCGCGAAATTGGTCGGCGCGATGGCGTCGGCGAATTGTTTAGTGAAAAAATCGACCTTGCGATGCGTCTGCGCATCGAGCCCATCGACGTTCTTGACCGTCGATTGCATCCAGTTCGACGTCAGCAAGTAGGATTGCTTGATGAAGTCGAAGACAAGGTTTTGCGACCACTCGTCGTCCTTGAAGCGCCGGTCGCCGGCATCGGGCTGAACCACGGGGTCGGCCTCGTGGCCCATCATCCGCAACGTCGTGTTGCGCCACAGGTCCATATAACCGCGCCACAGCGACATCTGCGCTTCGATCAGATACGCAGGATTGGTCATCATCTGCCGCGTCATCTCGAAAAACGCTTCGCCGATGTTCAGCGGGTCGCTCATTCCAACATTGGCCGGGCCAGTGTTCCGGGACAGGAATTCCGTTAAGACCGATCGCGAGCGCTCGGCGATCGACGCCATGATTTTGGCCATTTCTTCGCCTGGAATGGTGGCGTTGTCGTTGTTGTGTGGCGAACTGGACTTGGGGGCGTCGGTCATGTCTTCTGGCTCGGCTTTTACTGTTCGATCAGCTTGCTGCGGTGCAACACAGCCCAAAAAGCCCGTTTTTTGATTTTTTTGCAAGGGCGAAAGGGGTATGGAAGAGGCTCAATCACCCGCTTTGAGGCGCAATTCGAAGGCCGGTGGATAGCGACCTGTATCTTATTGGAATCCATGAATTATGTGTTCTGAAATCGTCATCGGTGAGCAGCCGGACTCCAAGCTCTCGGGCAAGCCAGAAATGCGGAAATGGCGACGCTTTGCCGCCGCTGCAGTCCTGGCATTAGCGCTGGCCGGCTGTGAGACGATGTCCGGTGCCTGGGAAGGCACCAAGAACACGGTCGGCGGGCTGTTCGGCGGCGGTGACGAGGACGCTGACACGGCCACCAGCAGCGAAAATGGCGATTCTTCGTCATCGGGCGATGGCTCGCTGGTTGCCGGCGGTTCGCTGCCTGGAATGTCATCGGGATCCGGAGGCTTCCGGAGTACGCGCGATACGGCAACCCCCTCGTTGAGTTCGGTTCCGTCACAGGCGCCGACCCCGCCATCGACCGAGGCCGAGCGCAAACGCGTGACCGAAGGGCTTATCGCCGACCGCGAAAAGGCCCAGTATACGGATCAAGGGGGGCGCCGTGACCCGGTCACTGTCCGCCCATTGTCTAACGCGATTCAGACGGCGTCGGATTTGACCACGCCGCCGGTGCCGGCCGCAGCGCCAACGGAACCGGTCACGCGCTTGGCCGAAGTGCCGAATACCTCAACCGGGGCGGATCAGGTCGCACCCCGGACGACCTCCCTTGCCGAGCGCCTGGGCGCCGCGCCACCACCGCCGCCCGATGGCGAGCCGCGCTCGCCGTTCCTGGTTTACGACGCACAACCGGCTTCGACCATGGACGCGAATGCGCCGGCCGCTTTGGCCGCGACGGCGCCGCAACCGACACCCATGCCGGCCGCACCAGCAATGAATCAGGCGCTCGTGCCCCAATACGTCCCGCCGTCGCAGATGTACGGCGACGAAACGATCGTGATCGACAGTTCCGGCATTGCCGGCGGCACGCGCCAGCTGGCGTTGGCGCCGGTCGCGCCGCGCGCTGCGTTCGATCCGGGAAACGCCTCGGTCATGAGCCAGGTGGGTCTGATCTCGTTCACCCCCGGGTCCACGGCGCTTTCGTCGCGCGCCAAGACCGTGCTGGCCGATGCCGCACGTCTGCGTGCCGACGTCGATGGCGCTATCCGGGTGGTCGCCCGCGGCGACCGTGCCGACCAGCGGGCCAATGCTGTCGTGCGTGAATTGAAACGCCTTGGCGTGCCGGCCAGCCGCCTCTACCAGGGCGCCGCCGACGGGTTTGGTGACGAAGCGGAAATCTTTCTCGATTATTGATCGACCAAGCTCTTGACGAACCCGGGGTGACAAGCGCACCCCATGGCCCGGCAGGTCCCGTTCCGCGACTGCCACGGGCCATCATCCAAGAATAAACCTGCGGACAACACTAGGTTAAACCCATGGATTTCGAGTTCCACCGGATCAAGCGTCTGCCGCCTTATGTCTTCGCCGAAGTCAACGCGATGAAGGCCAAGGCGCGCGCCGCCGGTGAAGACATTATCGATTTGGGCATGGGTAACCCCGACCTGCCGACACCTCAGCATATCGTCGACAAGCTGTGCGAGGTGGCCCAGGACCCGAAAGCGCATCGCTACTCGGCTTCGCAGGGCATTCGCGGGTTGCGCAAGGCTTTCACCAACTATTACCAGCGCCGTTTCGATGTTTCGCTCGATCCGGACAAAGAAGTCTGCGTCACGCTCGGGTCGA
>JAGREB010000465.1 GCA_020446775.1 Paracoccaceae bacterium | reverse complement strand
CGCCATTGGCGCAATCGACCACGATCTTGAGACCGTCCAGGCGCATTCCGCGCGGAAACGTACCTTTGGCGAATTCGATATAGCGGCCGGCGGCGTCTTCGAGGCGACGCGTGCGGCCGAGCCGCGCCGACTCAACGCGCAGCGTCGACATATCGCTCGCCATCAACGCTTCGATTTCGGCCTCGATGGAATCCGATAACTTGTATCCATCCGGCCCGAACAATTTGATGCCGTTGTCCTGAAATTCGTTGTGCGATGCCGACACCATGACACCGAGATCGCCGCGCAGCGATTTCGTCAGCATGGCGATGCCCGGGGTCGGGATCGGCCCCATGATGACCACATCCATGCCGACCGAAACGAAACCCGCCGTCAGCGCCGGTTCCAAAAGGTAACCCGACAAGCGTGTGTCTTTGCCGATCACCACGGTGTGGCGGTGGTCGCCACGCGTGAAATAATGGCCCGCCGCCATGCCGAGACGCATAGCGACATCCGCCGTCATCGGGTCGGCATTTGCCAAACCGCGAACCCCATCGGTACCGAACAATTTACGAACTGTCATGATTTCAAGAGCCTGAGTTGTACTGCCGCAAGCATAGTTCTTTATGAGCACGAATTCAGCCGGAATTCTGATCGCCTGAGTCCGCGATCCGGCCCGCGACGGCGAGCGCTTGGCGGGTTTCGGCAACATCGTGAACGCGCAGAATTTGCACACCGTTCAGATTCCCGCAAAGCGCGGCGGCAATCGATCCGGCAACGCGCCCCTTAGGTTGTTCGCCCGTGCTCCAGCGGCCAACAAATGCCTTCCGCGACGCGCCAAGAACGACGGTATGTCCAATTTCGTGGAGCATTCCAATATGATCCAGCACTTGAGCGATGTGCAGGTCGTTTTGACCGAAACCGATTCCCGGGTCGATGGCGATCCGTTCCCGTGCAATCCCTGCCGCCGCGCACTCTTCGACATTTTTCGCCAACACGTCGAAAATGTCGCCCGGCGCCCACACATAGCGCGGGTCGGTCTGCATCGTACGCGGCTCGCCTTTCATATGCATGATGATCACCGATAGCCCGGTTTTCGCGATTAGTGTGCGCGCGGCCGGATCACGAAGGCCTGTCACATCGTTGATGATTTTCGCGCCGACCTTTATGGCCTCGTCCATCGTCGCAACGTGGCGCGTATCGGCCGAAACCACTGCGCCGGACTCCGACAGCGCACGAATCACCGGAATAATCCGATTCATTTCCGTTTCAGGATCGACCGGTTGCGCGCCCGGCCGCGTCGATTCACCGCCCACGTCTAGGATGACCGCACCGTGTTCGAGGAGAGTGTGGCCGTGTGCAATGGCGGATTCGGTTGTGTCGTGTTCGCCGCCGTCCGAGAAACTATCCGGCGTGACGTTGACAATTCCCATGATGAGCGGCCGGGCGAGCGCCAAGCCGGCAAATGTTTTCGGGCCCCGCGCAAAATTCTCGATCCGGCCCCGCAAGTCGCCGGCAATGTTTTGTACGCTTTGGATTTGCGAAACGACGGCACCGGATTCCGAAACAGTGGTGACCTCAAACCCCGTACAAGCGCGCCGATTGCCCCCTGCTCCACTGATAGGCGTAGCGATCCCCAAACCGATCGCGGATCGCGCCGAA
>JAGREB010000464.1 GCA_020446775.1 Paracoccaceae bacterium | reverse complement strand
CGGTTCATCAGGACGCCTTTCATTTGCCCAAAGGGCCGACGCCGGAAGACCGGTTGATCGCCAAAGCCAAAGGCGCCGGGAAACCGAAATCGGGCAGCGCCCGGAAAAAAGCCAAAGGCGGCAAGAAAAAGAAGTAAACTCGGGGCCATGGCCCGCCCGCATATCGATTTTATTCAGGCGCAAGCGTTGCCGTGGACCAGTGGGCTGCACGGCGCGCTTGGCATGTTCCAAATCAAGACTCTCGCGCACGACTCCGAAACCGGTGCGGCGACGTTTATCGCGCGCGTGCCGCCGGGGTGGCGCGGCGCGGCGGCTTGTTATCTGCCGTTCGATCAGGAGATCTATATTCTCGACGGCGAACTGGAAGCCCAAGGGCAGAAATTCGGGCTCGATTGCTACGGCTATTGGCCGGCAGGCTTTCAACAATGGGGTCAGGCGAGCCCGGCCGGAGCCGATGTCTTGGTATTCGCCGAAGGCACACCCGATATCGTGTTGGGCAAACCGCTTCCAGGACGTTTCGACGTTTCGAAAGCCGTGCCGCACCGCGACACCCATGAAATGCCTTGGAGCAACGAGGGGATCGACCCCGATTACGCTTGGTTCGGCATGTCGTGGAAGGTGCTGCGTCACGATCCGGCCACCGAGGCAACGACCTTTCTGCTCGATACGCCCGCGCAACGCCATCCGCCCGACTGGATGGGCCGCGACGAACTGCATCACTGCCGCGAAGAGATCATGCTGTTGGCCGGAGAATTGTGCTGTCCCTATGGGATCATGACGGCGGGCGCCTACCTCAACCGGCCGGCAGGCATTCGCCATGGCCCGTACTACTCGCGATTCGGCAATACGCTGATTGGCCGCGTCGACGGCAAGCTCGAGAACAATTTCGGTACTACGGCGCAAAAACTTACGCTCAAACCACCACACCAACCGCGACTGCCCGATGCTTTAAAGCCGTTGGCTGACGCTTACCGGCTGGAACGCTATTGAAGCAGCCGCGAAGCCACTGACATCGCAACGCAAATTGCGCTATGACAGCGGCCGGGGAGCAAATGCCGATGGCCGTGAAGGATCCAATCTACCTCAACCGTGACGGCGCGGTCGGGACAATTCACCTGAATCGTCCCGACAAGCGCAACGCGTTGAACGGCGCCATGTGGCAACGGCTAGCCACGTTGATCGCCGAGGCCGATGCCGATCCGCAAATCAAAGTGATCGTCATCACCGGCGAGGGACAGGCGTTTGCGGCCGGGGCCGATATCGACGAATTCAATGCCGTGTTCACTGATCCGTCGGCCGCCGAAACCACGGCGGCCATCACATATCAGGCGCAGAAGGCGCTCCACCGCAATCTCAAACCGACCATCGCCAAGATCCGTGGCGCTTGCGTCGGCGGCGGATGCGGCATCGCATTGTGCTGCGACCTGCGCTTCGCCGACACCTCCGCCAAGCTTGGCATCACGCCCGGCAAGCTGGGTTTGATCTACAGCCTGTCGGACACCAAACGTCTGGTCGATCTGGTCGGCCCTGCCAAAGCCAAGGACATTCTTTATACCGGGCGCATTCTTGGCGCCGAAGAAGCCTTGTCGATCGGATTGATCGACCGGCTGGTGGCGCCCGAAGCTCTCGATGAAACCGTGAACGCCTTCGCGGCCGAAATATGCGCGGCGTCGCAATTCTCCGCGCGCGGTACAAAACGGATCACACAGATGATTCTCGACGGTGCCGACGACGACACCGCGGAAACGCGCGCGCTGTTCGTCGAAGCTTTTTCCGGCGCCGACTTCAAGGAAGGCTTCACCGCGTTCGGCGAAAAGCGCAAACCTAAATTCACCGCATAATCCCAACCCGCCGCCGCGTGTCATGTCCGACGCTTCGTATAAAGATTATGTCCTCGATCAGTTGAAGCAGATGAGCGGTGTCGGCGCACGCGCCATGTTCGGCGGGTTTGGTATTTACAAGTCCGGTACGATGTTCGGGCTGATCGCGGGCGATGAGCTTTATTTCAAGGTCGACGATTCCAATCGGCCCGACTTCGAAGCGCGCAAGGCGAAACCGTTCGTCTATCAGTCGGCCGGGCGCAAACCCGTGTCGATGTCCTACTGGCGCGTGCCCGACGAAATCCTCGAAGACGGCGATGAATTGAAAACCTGGGCGATGAAAGCTTATGACGTCGCACTCAAGGCCAAGAAAGCGTCGGGTGCCAAACCCAAGCCGCGCCGCGCGCCGCGCAACATGCCGCGCCCACCCCGGCGGCGCTGATTTTACCTACGATGTGATTTGATCGCCGGTGCTGCCGCCCCATTTCATCCACGCGCCATGAAAGTGAGCGGTGCCGAGCACGCGGCGTTCGCCGCCGGGCCATAGCGTCAAGGTGACTTCGGGAAAGCTGCGGATATCCTTCGGTTCCATCGCCAGCCAAGCCAGTGGGGCGTCGTCCGTCGCCCGCGCACCGGCGTCGGTGATCGCCTCGGCGATGCGCGATTGGGTGGCCGCGGGCATGTACTGCCACATAATCGAATGGAGCACGACCGTCGCCACGCCCGGCACCGATTGCATCACCTTGTGCTCGATCCATCCGGCCGCATCGGCCCGGTCAAGCGTGAACGGTGTTGTCGTAGCGATCCCGACAGCAGCGCGCATGCGATTGAAGCGGTCGAGTTGATCGGTCCAGACATAGGACTCCATGCGGCGTACGTCGTCGGGATTGCGGATGTCGAGCGGCGCCATGTCGCAGCCTGAGCGTTCGATTACCTCGACCGGCGCGTCCAAGTGCGGCGCTTCACCTTGCCAAGATGTGCGCAAAACAACCGGTGAATCGGCCGGCCCCCAGTTGAAGACTTCGTTGACCACGCGATAGCGGTCCCAGAACAAATTCAGTCCGGCGCTCGATCCGATTTCAAGCAGACGGAACGGTTTTTGAGTTGCGCGGGCGATTTCCAGAAATCCGCCCAGCAACATCGCCGAGCGGCCGACTTCGTTGGTCTGCGGCGCGTTGGCAAGATAGGCGCGGATGAAATCGCCGTGGCGCCGGATGACCTGATCCGCAATTGCCCAAGCGTGGCCCGGGTCCGCGTTACCGCCGGCCGAGGGCATGATGGCGGCAAGGTCCGGTGCGGTGCCGTCGAGGGCGAGGCGGTGCAGCGCGCCCAAAACGCGCAAACTGACGGCGGCGTCGGCGTCGTGGCGCTCGGCAGCGGCGATGATTGTCCGCAGGGGATGGTCAGAACTCAGCGCCGATGCGCAACCGTCCAGAATTGCCGCACTGGTGGGCGAAGCGTTGTCGCGCGCGCAAGCTTTGGCTTGGCTCGCGAAGTGGCGAGCGATTTGGGTCCAATCGAGATAGGCCGTGGTCATTCACCCTTCTGGGCCGCGAAGGCTTTCTTGCCTTCCATGGCGATGTCGTAGACGCGCTGGGCATCGCCGCCGATCCGGTCGATCAACTGCCGTGTCACGACGGATGTTGCATCGCGCCAATGCGCGCGCTGTTCTTTTGTCAGGCGGTGTACGGTGAAGCCGCGCTGATCGGCTTGGGCCAGATCGCCCGCAACTTCCTCGCGTGTCCATTGCCGCGATTCAGAGATCGGAATCCACGAATCGATCATGATTTTGCGTTGATCGGCGGGCAGGCGGTCGAGCCAGCTTTTGCGCAGGACGATGACCGAGGTCGCGAAGTTGTGGTCGGTGAGGGTGACGTGTCTGGCCTGCTCGGCGATGCCGGTGCGCACGTACATCACGGCGCCGGTTTCACCCGCTTCGATCAGGCCGGTCTGAAGCGACGACACGATATCGGTGAAGCCGAGCGGGATGACATCGGCTTGCAGCGCCTGGGCGAATAACTGCGCCGCGTCGCTTGACGACACGCGGAAACGTTTCCCCTTGGCGTCTTCGGGCGTGATGATCGGTGTCGTCGACCAAATTTCCCCAAACCCGATCTCGTCCCATTCGATGAACTCGACATCCTTCTCGGCCAAAAGTTCGTGGTACGCGTCGAACAGATAGTTATCCATGATGAAATCGGCTTCGGCGTAGTCGTCGAACAGATACGGTGCGTACAGCACCGCCAGCTCGGGGACGACCGTGGTCGCCACCGCGCCCGACCAGTTGGCGATCTGCACCCGGCCGCGCCTGATACCGGCGACCAGGTTTTCTTCCGGGCCCAGCTCGCCGAACACCAGCATTTTCATCTTGATCGCGCCCTTCGAGGCCGTCTCGACGTTGCGCTGGTAGGTCATCCACTTTTCTTCGCCCCGCGTATTGCGGAAACCGGTGCCTCCGGCAGTGACCTCGATGGATTGGGCGGCGGTGGCCGCAGTGTAAGCAAGCGAAACGGCGAACAAGATCGTGCGAATCAATGGATGAACTCCCTGGCGAAACGAGCGGGCAGTCTAAGCCTGCATCAACGTCCAGACAAACCCGTCCGGCGCGGTAAATGAAAATGCGGGCGTACCGAATTCGTCTGCCATAATTGGGGTCACGGCGGTCGCATCGGATGCTGCGACTTTTCGATGCATGGCCGGTAAGTCGCCGATTCGGGCAGTGTAGAGCGAATAGCCGAGGTTACCGGGCTGCGCGCGGGCGAGGCGGTCATCCGGTGGGCGCGGCGAGCGCAACAAGAACACCCGCAGGCGTCCCGGCAGATGTTCGCTGGGATCGTCGCCTGCGTCGGGATCGTCGAAATCGATTTCGCTGAAAGATTCGCCGGAATGCAAACCGAACATGTCGCTCGGCATGGTTCCCGGTGCGTAGGCGATATCCACTTGCCGGTGGCGCTTGAAGCCGATCACCGTGCCGTAAAATTCGAAAATCGACAGGTCGTCGCCCTGGATCACCAGCGCCATGTGGCAACCTTCCGATAACCTGAGCGGGCAATCGGGATTGATCGTGCCGTATTTCGGCACCGCGTAGTTCATGCGCGTCATCGCCACAAGTTGAGCGTGCGGCTGGAACAACAAGACATCGCCCGAGGCCGCGACCGGCGCGACAAACGGTGTCTTCTCGGTGAGTTTTGTGCCGAGGTTGAAGTTGTACTGCGGCCCCAGCAGATAGATCGGTTTGCCCTGGCGGCGCAGCATCTCGCCGTGCACATAGGCGTTGGCGATGTTATCGGTGCGATGCACCGACCATCGGCAGCCATGGGTGCGCAAAGGCGCCATATCGAGGCCGGGACCGATTGTCTTGTCCCACATCATCAGGCGAATCAGCCCGGCGGAGGCGTTCTGGTGTTGCAGGCGAATGCTGTGCAAATTCGAATCGACGCCATAGAGGGCCTTGGCGCGTTCTGCCGGAAGCGTTCCCTCGGCACCGGCGCGATATCCGCAGCCTTGCCAAAACGCGAGTGCTTTACCGGCGTCGGGCACGCCGACACCAATATCGTAAACGCCGCCGATCAATCCATCCCGCGCCATGTGGCGACCATGCCGCACAGCAGCGCGGTGTCAAGCCGGCTCCCCATAGCCCCGACTCTACTTGACAGCGCCGTTCTCGGGCGGGTCTTGTGGCGATCATGATTATGGCCGCCACATGACATTTCCAGTTTCGCAATCGGTGCTCGACGCCACGGCGCTTGCCGGCGAACTGGCGCGCCTCTACGGCCTCAAAGGTCCGGTCAAATGCCGCCTGATCAGCCGGGGCATGAACGATATTTTCGAGGTGGTGTGCGACGGCGGCCGGTTCGCCGCCAAGGTCGCGCGCACCGGCAAATCCACCGACGGTGAGTTCGGTTTCGAGCAGGCCTTCGTGCAGCACCTCGCCGCAGCGCGTTTCTTGGTCCCGGCGCCGATCCCGCTCACCGATGGAAAGTTATTCTTTACCGTCGATGCGCCGGAAGGCCCAAGGCAGATTGCGCTGATGCGCTGGCTCGACGGTACGCCGTGCACCAAAATGCTGACACTCGAAGATGCGCGCCGTCTCGGCAGTTATCTCGGCCGTATGCACCGCGCCTCGGAAAACTTCACTTATCCGGTGCCGCGCCCGCTTTACGCCGAATCGAAGCTGAAGGCGCGCTTGCCGAAATTGATTGCCATGCTCGGCGACGATCCCGACACCGCGGCTTTTCTGACGCGCGCCGTCGACGGCGCAATCGCGCGCATTGAATCGCTTGATCCCGCGTCGGTTCCGCGCGGCGCGATCCACGGCGATTTTCAGTATGCCAACGTCATGCAGATGGCCGACGGCAGCGTCGCGGTGTTCGATTTCAACGATTGCGGCCAGGATTTCATCGTCCGCGACCTGACCGGGTTTTTCTGGCGGGCGGACTTCGACGGCGTTGGCGCTGCGCTCAATCCCGCCTTTGTCGCGGGCTACGAAGCGATCCGTCCGTTGCTGCCGGCCGAGCGCGCCGCATTGCCGCTGTTTCGCGCGGCACGGCATTTGTTGCTGACATGCAGCATGGCGGAATTCATCGACCGGGTCGGCCCGATCCCCGGTTTCGACGGGAATTTGCGCTATTACCTCAGCATGATCCGCCTGCACTGCGCCGAGGCGGGGCTAGGGTAAGAATTGGGGCACAGCCCCAATATCGCATCGCGCCGAAAAGTGGCCGTCCGGTTTTCGGATGACGCGATGTGCAAAATTGCTAGAACGTGTCGCTCAGCTCGACCAGTTCGTAACGCGTCATCATGTAGCCCGTCACCACGCCTTGCACGAAGGTGTAGTTGCCGTCGGCGGTGACCCATACGTCATAGAGCGGGTGTTCAACCGGCAAACCGTGCACCGCGCCGAACTGGAAATGCAGCGTCTCGAACGTGCCGGCTTTGACCGTCAACTTTTCGCGGCCGATCAGGGTCACGGTCGACGTGACCATGGAAATGGCGGGTCCGGTCGCGCCGCGGTGGTCGGTCGAGGAGATCACCATGCGCGGCGTGGTTTGCGTTTTCGGACCGTTCAGGTCGAACAGTTTGGTGCACCAGCCGTCGTTGGCGATGGCGTGGCCGCCGAACATCGGCGCCGGGCCGGTCACAGGCCAGCGCTGACTCATACGGCCCTCGACCGCCGTGAAGGTTTCGCATTCGACCTCGCTGTCGGTGAAGCGGAACCAACCCGAGCCGCGGAACTGATCGCCGACGGTGATGCGGATGAATGCGTCGGTCGGTTGCCACTTCGGGTCGAGGCTTAACTGCTCGAAGCGCAGCACGCTCGGCCGGTCGTCGATCTCGGCATGGGCCATCAACGAGCGCCGCCCATCGTTGTGCACGACGACCGTGAACACCTCGCGGCCGCGTTCGTTGCCTTTGCGGTCGGGCTTGTCGGAGGTGTAGGCAATCCGCCCGTGAATAATTTTGTGATCGCGTTGCAGATAATC
>JAGREB010000463.1 GCA_020446775.1 Paracoccaceae bacterium | reverse complement strand
GTCGCGCCATTGCCTGCATATCATTGGCGCCGGAAAATAGTTTCCAGCCAGCGAAAAATCCAGTGACCGTTTGGTTGCCATTAAAACCACTCGTACGGTCGTTCGCGATTGTGTTCGTTGCGGCAAGCTGACGGAGTGAAGCGGCCATGGCACCTAACATTGGCGGACAAGGGGACAAGTCCCCGAATTTCGGGTCTCATCCCGTTAGACGCCGCGGATCGACCAATACCCCCACAAAATTGTGGCAATTTTTGCGTTTACGAGCGGCGGCGCTTGCCCAGCTTTTTGGAGATATCAGCCAATAATGTCTGAATTTCACCGCGGCGGCCCATGTCCGCGTCCTCACGTCCTGGGCGGTCAGGGGCGGCCAGAGCGTGGCGCAAGACATCCTGAGCTTTTTCGTATTCGCCCTGCTGGAAGAGGAAATCGCCATAAAAGAAGTTGGCATCGATCCCGTTCGGGTTGATGGCAAGTGCGCTTTCCAGGTACTTACGCGCCTTTTTGTTGCTGCCGAACCCAACCGGGAATCCCGGAACCTGATAATAAAGAGAACCGAGACTAGTCTTTGCCGAACCGTCGAGCGCCTTGGGGTCGATCTCATCGGCTTGTTCCAGCATCGCGCGGGCGTCCTTGACCATGCCGAGCGCGCCAAGCCCGCCCTTCATCCCAGCTGCACTGCTCGTGATAATTCCACTCCAGATCAAGGGTTCGGCGTGCCCCGGATAGTGGTCGGTCACGCTTTTCGCCTCGTCTGCCAAGGCCAGCATATCGGCTTCCTGTTGTTTGGGATCCGCGACCCCATATTTGATGCGCGCCCACTCGTGTTGAAGGCGTGCGACATCGTCGAGCATCGCAGGCGCCATCGCGAATTGGTCGGCCGCCCAGGCCGGAAGCGCAAGTGCGGTCAAAGCAAAAGCAAAAATCGTACGGCGAAGATTCATGACGGCCTCCTGGGTTTATGCTGGCATTGAAGCGAGAATTTTCCGCGCGCACTTATC
Source organism: Paracoccaceae bacterium (assembly GCA_020446775.1). Lineage (GTDB taxonomy): Bacteria > Pseudomonadota > Alphaproteobacteria > Rhodospirillales > Rhodospirillaceae > VGEM01. The sequence continues at coordinate 3,357 of JAGREB010000463.1, read as the reverse complement.
GCCACCTGACAATGCGGCGTCGACAACACGTGGAACGAGGGAATTGACGCGCACGAACAGGGATTCCGGAAAGCCGATATAGACATCCTTTCGGCGTCCCACGATGGCGGCGACGATCTTGCCCGCGACGGTTTCAGGTGCGTCCATGTTCATTTTCGTCGCTTTCGCGAACTGCATCACCGGTCCCGAATTCAAGGCGGTTTTCACGGCGCGCGGTGCGATATATGTGACGTCGATGCCGCTCCCTTTGAGTTCGCGGCGCAAGGCTTCGGAAAAGCCGCGCAGACCTGCTTTCGTGCTTGAATAGGTCACGAAATGCGCGAACGCGATGGAACCGAAAATCGAGCCGATATTGACGATCTGCCCGCTGGCCCGGCGCTTCATCGCCGGTAGCACGGCATGGGTCAACAGAACCGGTGCGAGAAGGTTGACAATGTATGTCGCTTCGATTTGTGCCGGAGGCTGACTTTCGAACAATCCAAAATGTTGAATGCCCGCCAAATTAATCAGAATGTCGCAGGGGCGCTGCGCAAGAGCGTCTCTGACCGTACCGATACCGGCAACGGTTCCCAAATCGCCTTCAATGTAATCGGCCAAGGGCCGTTTTGGGGGGAGGGGATCGATGATCGTTACGTGCGCGCCATATTCGACCAATTTGGCGCTGACCAATTGGCCGATCCCGCCGGCGCCGCCTGTCAGGACGACGGATTTACTGCTAAGCGACAAGTTTCTGCTCCTGATCGTGGGGAATGGCCGCGAACATATCTGCAAACAGCACGAACACGCGCCGCGCCATCTCGATGATGTCGGATTGATCCTTGGGGCTATCGACCTGATCCATCAAAAGCTGGAATCCCGCCAAATGGTCGAGATCGAGCGCGCCGTGGGATGAAAGGTAGGAAAAGCACTCGGGCGGAAGGTTGAGCGCCTTTGCGACCGCGTCCGCCCCTTTGGTGGCGAGCTGGGTGCTGGTGCCTTCGAGTACGAACACCATTCCAAGCAGACCGGCCGGATTGCTCTGATCGATAAAAGCGTAGGCCTCGTCGATCATCCGCTGCGTCGTACGGTGGGCTTTGCCTGCAACCACGCCTGCCGGATCGCCGCCGGCATGGCGAATATCGTTGAGGATCCAATCGTCGTGGCCGCGTTCTTCGTCGATGTAGTCGTCAAACGCCGCACGCAGCCAGGTTTGATCTTCCGCCAATCGCGACCGCGCGAATTCGAGCAACGGTACCGTATGCCGGACATGGTGATAGGCTTGGGTCAAATAGGCGATGTAGGTGGCGCGTGAAATGCGGCCCGCAAGACCGTCGCGAATTTGCGGTGTGGCATACAACCGTTCGCGTTCTCGCGCGGTCTCCGCGACGATGCGATCGAAGAATCTAACGGTCCGGCCCGTTTGGGCTAGGCATCGGTTCATTAATGCGCCATAGCGCGCGACAATCGCTCCACGGCGAAGCCGGCCGTTCGTTGTAAGTGTTCCGCCACGGACGGAAAACGGCATGGTTGCGGCCCAGTGACGCACACGCGCATATTCGGGCAACGATTGGTTCACCGCTTCCATGGCCGTGTCGATTTGCGCGCCGGATACCGTGGCGGCGCTGGGAACGATCAAAGCGCCCAGATCGGCGTTGCCATCGCCAAACACGAATGCTTGCGCGATTTCGAGACGCGCGGTGAGTTCGCTTTCGATCCATTCCGGCGATACGTTGCGGCCATACGCTGTGATGAGCAGATGATCTTTTCGGCCGTGCACGTGCAGGCGGCCATTGCCGTCGAGCGATCCGATATCGCCGGTTGCGTACCGGCGCGGCAATGCCGGGCAACCGACGTACCCGAGGCCGGCGATGTTTTGGATAACGATTTCACCGTCCTGTGCGATCTCGGCTCGGACATGTGGCAAGAGGCGCCCGACGCTGCCGACACCGTTGTCAGACGGCGTGTTCAAGCTGACGACGGATGCCGCTTCGCTAAGTCCATAGCCCTGCACGACCGGCAAGCCCACATGGTCGGCGCGTGCGAGCAGATCGGGCGAAACGCGGGCGCCGCCGACGGCGACCAGTTTGAGATGGGGCAGGCGTTCCCCAGTGGCTTCGAGCGCGCCGACCAATCCGCGCAAGAGTTCGGGTACGAGGATCGTGCTCGTGGCTTGGGACCGGGAAAGAGATCGGACCATTGCTTGCCAGTCCGGTGCGAACGGCGAAGCGAGCCCGACGGCCGTAGATGACAATGCGCAGTAATGGCCGCCGGCAAGCAGCGTCGCATACAAACCAGCGACGTTCTCCAGAAGGACGCCCAGTGGTAGCAACGGAACGTGGACACCGGCACAAGAAGGCCCAAGTATGCTGACTAAAGAATCAGCAACGGTTTCAATGCTGGACTGTGCCAAGCAAAGGCCCTTAGGCGCACCGGTGCTGCCGGACGTGTATGTGATCTTGCTCGTGCCCGAATGAAGTTCGACGCCCTCGTGGGCCAGCCTGACAATCGTCAATCCGGTAAACATCGGTTCGTCAAGCGATACGCAACTCGAACCCGACGGCGGCCGGTCGGTGATTAAGCACGTCGCGCCGCAATCTCGCATTGCGTTTTGGCGTTGGGATGCCGTGAAAAATGGCGGGAGCGGCAGGGCCGCACGGTCGAGACGCGCGAGCGCTAGGTCGAGTACGACCCAATGCGGCCCGTTATCCAATGCCAGAGCGATCGGCCCCGTCGATGAAATATGTTCGGCAAGGATGTCGGCGGCGCTTACCACCGCGTCGCGCAGTTCGGCGTATGAATAAGACACCGGGTTTCCGCTGAGTGCGGGCGCGGCCGGCTTTTCGCGGGCCCAGCGCTCGATCGCCGCGATGACTTTGCTCATGGCATAGGCCGGTAATGGAGGCGAGGGATCAATCGGCCAAATTCTGAATTTTGCGCGGTGGGCACAAAGCGTTCGAGTTGAGCGTAGCATCCCGCGATTCCCCCGGCGATCACGCGCGGGTCCGTCTCGTAATACTTGCCCCACGAATCACCATGATCGGAAAGGCGGTCACCACTGGCGTGCGCGAGTTCGACGACGTCAAAACCGAACATCGTGAAGGTGCGGCGCAAGACACCGGTTGCGGTTGCGCATGCATATGCGAATCCGCGCTGACGCAAGTACGCTGCAAGCACGACAAACAAGAAAATCGATGCGCCTTTGCCTTGCGAAGCGAGGCTTCCGATCTCGACGATTTGTTCGCGGTCTATGTTTATAACCCGAGCCGCCGCTAATTCTTGCTCGACCGGCAACGCGAGGTATTGTTCCAAGAAAAGCGGCTCTTCCGAGGCGCTCCGAAAGCCGACCGCCGCGAGAATCTCACCGGCGGCGTCGTGCAC
>JAGREB010000462.1 GCA_020446775.1 Paracoccaceae bacterium | reverse complement strand
CGCGCCCATGGTCGGGACCAGCGCCACGGTTTGACCGGATTTGCGCCATTCACGCACCCGTGCGCGCAGGCTCTCGACGTCGCGCACCACCACCAGCGGATCGGTGCGCCGTGTGACCCGTTCGCGTGAATCGGAATGGTTCATCGCCGCGGCCGTGTCGCCTTTTTGCGCTTGGTCTTCTCGCGCGTGGTCTTCTTGCGCCGTGATGGTTTCGCCTTCGTTGAACCATAGACGTGATCCGGCCCCGGAAACCGGCGGCGGCGGACATCGGACGCATATTCACCGACCGCGTCCGACACCGCGCGTCCCAACTCGGCGTAGCGTTTGACGAACTTGGGCGTGAAACTGCCGAACAAACCGAGGATGTCCTCAGCGACGATGATCTGGCCGTCGCAGGCGGCGGACGCGCCGATCCCAATCGTGGGAATATCAATCGCCTGGGTAATGCTGCGCGCCAGATTTTCGACCACGCCTTCGATGACGACGGCAAAGGCACCGGCGGCGGCAACCGCTTTGGCGTCGGCTTGCACCGCGCGCGCTTGGGCGCGGGTGCGCCCTTGAACGCGGAAGCCGCCGACGACGTTGACCGATTGCGGCTTCAAGCCGATATGCGCAAGCACAGGAATTCCGCGTTCCACCAAGTAGGCGATGGTCTCCGCCATCTCGATGCCGCCTTCGAGTTTCACACCGGAACAACCGGTTTCGGCCATGACGCGGGCGCAAGCCCGAAACGCATCCTGGGGCGAGGCCTGGTAACTGCCAAACGGCATGTCGGCAATGACGCAGGCCCGCGCCGAACCGCGCATCACCGCTTTGGTGTGATTGATCGTCATATCGAGCGTGACGCCTAAGGTACTGTCCATGCCGTACAGCACCATGCCCAGCGTATCGCCGATCAAAAGCAGATCGACATGCGGGTCCATGAACCCCGCCATCGGCGCCGAATAACAGGTGATGCACACGACCGGGTCCTGGCCTTTGCGGGCGGCGATGTCGCGCGGGCTCAAGCGCGAACTCATGGCGGTTCCGCCGGAGCGGCGCGGCGGTGTCGGTACCGTGCTCATGGGGCGGTCCTCGCGTGCATGGTGGCGTGTCTTAACCCGATTCGGCGTCCCGGCAAATGGCGCGGAAGGGTGCGATCGGCGTTCATTTTCGCGGCCGATACAGCCACAAGACGACGGCAATCGCCGCCAACAGCATGATCAGTCCGGCGATGGCGCTGATGTTCATTGCGGCAGCTTGATCACAAGTTCCGCGCCGGTCGCGGCGGTCCGCCCGAGTACGAGATCGCCGCCTTGAACGCGCATCAGCTCGCGCGCGATCGGCAAGCCTAAACCCGAACCGCCAGAACGCGCCGAGCCGCTGAACGGTACAAATAGGTTATCTAGCGCCTTCGCGGCAAGGCCCGGCCCGTTGTCGGCAACCCGGAGGGTGAATTCGTTCCCGTCCCTCGACAAGGCAATGTCCACGCGCGTGGCGCCCGCCTCGCCCGCGTTGCGCAGAAGGTTTTCGAGCGCACGCTGCATCATCTCGGGGTCGAGCGAAAATGTGTCGCGCGGGCCGGGCGCGAACGCCATTTCAAGCGTTGCGAACTGCCGCCGCGTTTCGGCCGTTGCCGCCGCAACGATTTCGGACAAGCCCACATCGCGCTTGGTGGCCTGCGGCAGATCTTCCTTGGCGAAGCGGATCGTGCTGGCCGAAAGTTTGACCGCGCGTTCGATCGCGCGCACCATGCCTTGCGTGATCTGTTTGACGTGGGGATCGACGTTCGGCGCGGTTTCCAAACGCTCGGATTCGAGAATCGCCGACGCCAGAATATTCTTGAGGTCGTGACTGATTTTGGTGACGGCGGCACCGACACCGGCCAACCGGTCCTTCTCCAACAACGACTCCCGCAACCGCTGCTGCATATCGGAAAGCGCCCGCTCGGCAACGCCGACTTCGTCGGAGCGCGATTCCGGGACGATGATGCGGCGCGGATCGGACGGATCGCGTTGGAACGCGGTCATGCTTTCGGTCAATCGCTTTAATGGACGCACCGCGAGCCATTGCAGCGAAAAATAAACCAGCGCGGCGGTCGACAACGAGATGAACAGACTGAGGGCGAGAATACGTTGGCCGTAGTCCCAAAGCTCCTCGCACAACGGCTTTTCCTCAAGCACGACCTCGACCACGACCGACGGATCGGCGGGACTGAGGCCACCGACGCCGATCACCGACAAATCCTGGCGCAGCATGACGTCTAAGGTGTCGTAAATGAGTTCCGGTTCCATCGCCGTGCGCAAGTCGTAGATGCGCGGAATCCGCTGCGGCATGTTGGGACCCAGCGTGCGCGGCGGCATGTTGGGACGGTAGACGCTCATCCCCAGCATGCCGGCTTGCGCAAGCAGGCGGTCGCGCAACATCGGGTCGATCTGCCCGGTCGAGGCTTCGAGCGCGGTCAAAACAAGATGCGCTTCGGCAAGTCGCATCTGGAGGTAATCGACGCGGTAGCGTGCGAGCGACGGGAACAGGATCAGAATTTCCGCGATCATGACGAAAAGCGCGGTCAGCACCAGGAGGCGCCACGACAGGCTGAACGCCACGCGCGGCGCGGCATTCGCCGCGTCGACCGGTGAAAGCACGGCCCGATTCTCGACAGAGTCGGTCATCCGAACATCCTTAAGAACCTCACCAGCATCCGTGTCGCCTTGCCGTACAGCGCGGGTGTGTAGAATGACCCGGCGGCGCGCTTGCTGATCTCGCCAAGCGTCGGATAGGGCGCAATCATCGTCGCCATGGCGGCGATCTTAAGCCCGTTGGCGATCGCAAGCACCCACGGGTGTATCAATTCACCGGCATGGCGGCCGACGATGCTGGCGCCGAGAATTCTGCCGCGTGGGCCAACGATCACCTTGATCGCGCCCTCGGCTGCGCGCTCGGCGCGAGCGCGGTCGTTTTCGGCGAATGTAGATTCGAGAATGCGGATTTTGCCGGCGTAAATCCGGCGCGCTTCGGTTTCGCTCATCCCCACGGACGCCAATTCGGGATCGGTATAGGTAACCCGCGGCAGCGCCTTGTAATCGACGTTCGCGGGCATGCGAAACAACGCCTGACGCACGACGATCCCGGCATGGTAGCCGGCGACATGCGTGAACTGCGGCCCGCCGATGCAATCGCCGATGGCGAAGACTCTCTCATTGGACGTGCGCAGCCGTGTATCGACCTTGATTGCCCCGTTCTCGACGCTCACACCGGCCGCGTCGAGTCCGAGATCGGCAATGACCGGCCGCCGCCCGACCGCGACCAGGAGATGGCTCCCCGCGATTTCGTGGCGCGCGCCGCCCGACGGTTCAAGCGTTACGACAAGGTTGCCCGCGGCGCCGGCAACGGCCGCGACCTTGGCGGACTCATGCAGCGCCACACCGTCGGCGGCCAAACGCTGCCGCACCACATCCGCGTGCGCGGGCTCATCCTTGCCGAGCAGGGTCAAGGCTTCGACAACGCTCACCTGCGCGCCAAGGCGAACAAAGGCCTGGGCGAGTTCGCAGCCGATCGGGCCGCCGCCGATGACGATGAGATGGCGCGGACGTTCGGCGAGTTCGAAAATCGTTTCGTTGGTGAGATAAGGCGCGTCGCCGAGGCCAGGGATCGGCGGAATAAACGGCTGCGAGCCGGTCGCGATCACGAACCGCCGCGCGCGGATGCGCTGTCCGCCGGCTTCGACCTCCACCGGCGAGACAAATCTCGCCGTGGACGAAATCACCGTCACGCCCAATCCTTCGAAGCGCTCGACCGAATCATGGGGAGCAATGGCGGCAATGACATCGTGGACGTGTTTGTGGACGGCCGCGAAATCGGCCGATGCCGTGGCCGTTATGCCAAACGCCCCGGCTGCGCGCGCGTCGGCCATGCGCTGTGCGGCAGCGATCAACGCCTTCGACGGCACACAGCCCGCATTGAGACAGTCGCCGCCCATGCGTCCGCGCTCGATCAGCACCACCGATGCACCCATTTGCACGGCGCCGGCGGCAACCGATAAGCCGGCCGATCCGGCCCCGATCACGCACAAATCCGGCATAAGAGGATTAGGCATCTGATTTGACGTATCGCTTGTAGAACACGGGCACTAACGCCAGCACCGCCAAACCCAACAGGCCGCCGATCACGGTTGGCTGCATCAACGCAGCGGCGGGATCGACCGCATTGCCCGCCGCCAGCGCGTCGCCGATGCCTTGGAAAG
>JAGREB010000461.1 GCA_020446775.1 Paracoccaceae bacterium | reverse complement strand
GCGCCTTCGTCCTTGTTGCCGGCCGCGTCCACGCCGACCGCGATGTCCGCCGACTGGGAATGGACATAACAATCGACCGTCGCCGTTTTCCAGTGGAAGCCTTCTTGTTCGTAGCCGATGTCCTTCACCGCGTTGCGCGCGGTCTCGATCATCTTCGCGGCAGTGATGCTGTCGGGGCCGCGCACTTCGCCGGCTAAAACGATACGGTTGGTGGTGCACAATGTTTCCAGGGCGACGCGCGATTGCGGTTCGGCCTTGAGAAACAGATCGACGATTTCATCCGAGATGCGGTCGGAAACCTTGTCGGGATGCCCTTCAGACACCGATTCGCTGGTGAAGATAAAGTTGCCTTTCGGCACGGGCTCCTCCTTCGGGAACGGGGGGATTTACGGCGCTAGCTTTGGCACCTGGGCGAGGCGAAGGGGGTAGCCAATATTGAGGTGATTTTCAAGGTCGGCGCCGGAATTCACGCAGAAAAACAAAAGGCCCCGCCGTTCGGCGGGGCCTTTGCAGAGTTTAATAGCAGTTCAAATGGGTCTCGATCAGAACGAATAGTTCGCCGTGACGCCGAATTGGCGTTTGCGCGCGAGCGGTACCTGGAACCCGCGGACCACGCTCGATGTCCGTTGGCTGGTGCCGATCGGCAGGATGTTGGCGAAATCGACGAACCGGACCGCGGTCGACGGGGTACGGTCGTCGAACACGTTGTCGAGGAACAACGTTACATTCCAGTCGTCACGTTCCACGCCCACCTTCAGGTTCAACAATTTCTGATCGCCGGTGTGGGCGAGATTATAGATCTGCGCGTACTTGCGTTCTTTGTAGGAGAAATCCGCGCGCAGGAACGCGACCGTTTCGTTCGCCATCGGGTAATTGAGCCGTCCGAACAAGCTGAATTGATGCTTGGACGAGTTCGGCGTCGATTTGCCCGCGGCTTGAGGATCGCCGAACAACTGGCCATGTTCGGAATCGATGAAGTCGGTGAACTTGGCGTCGTTCAGGCTGTAGTTGAACCCGGTCGACAGGTATTCGTTGGCGACCGCGGTCATCTCGAACTCAAGACCGTAAATCCGCGTCGTACCCGCGTTGACCAAATACGACACCGTCGTTCCGGTGGTGTCGAAGAAGAAATTGGTGGTCAACTGTTGCTTGCTCCAGTCGATGTAGTAGCCAGCAGCATTGATCAACAACCGTCCGTCCATCAATGTGTTCTTTGTGCCAATTTCGTAGTTCCAGGAGCTTTCTTCGTCGGCGAAGCGAATACTATCGGGCAAGCGCGGGTCTGCATTGATCACTCCGGGTTTATTGCCCTTTGCGGCTGTCGCGTAGACCTTCGAATCCGGATAGACCTGCCAATCGAGTGTGAAGCGCGGGGACCAGCTCTTGAAGCTGCGTTCGATCAGCGTGTTGGTGGTTGGCCGCGCCGTCGGATTGTTGTTGCCGATCTTGTCCTTGGCATAGCGCAGTTCGACGGTGCCGGTCAGGCCGTCGGTGAAGTCTGCCGCCAGCGACGCGAACAGCGCCCAGTTGTTGACTCGGTCCGTACCTGAATCGGTGGATGCGCCGCCGTCGAGCCGTGTCGAGATCAGCGGTAACCGGCGCTTGTAGTAGTAGGCGCCGGCAAGGTAGCGGAATTTTTCCTGAGCCGGCGACTGAATGCGCAATTCCGTCGACCATTCCTTGCGCGTCGACAACACAAGGCGGTTATTGCTGCCGCCGCTGGTATTGACGCCGCTAAAATCGGCGTCGGTCCCAAATGCGTTGTCGGCATAGAAGTAACCGGAATTCGACGTAATGGTGAATCCGCCGACATCCCACTGCAACTGGCCGGTGACGCGGTAGGATTCTTTATCCAGACCGTCTTTGCCTTGCAGTAATTCGATGTTGTAGTCGACGAGGCCCGGTTGAACTTTTCCGCAGTAGTACTGGCGCGCCACGTCGAGGAAGCAGTTGTTGGCGAAACGGTTCTGCAACGAGTTTGGCGACAGGCTGTCGTTGTCCTTGCCGTAGCCGGCGGCGAAATTGGCGGTGAAGCTGTCGCCGAGACGGAACTCGAGCGAACCGTCGATGCCCGCCGACTCTTCGGCACCGACCGGTTGGCCGCCCGAGGCATCCTTGTACTGACCGCCGAAATCGTAATAGCGGCCGTGAATCATGTAGAACGCTTTATCTTCGATAATCGGGCCGCGCGACAGCAGATTGACTTCGTAATCGTCGTCCTCGGCAGCGCGAACGCTGATCCGGTTCTGAAAGTCGTTGCTGCCCTTCTTGGTGATCAAGTTAATCGCGCCGGCGAAGGTGGCGCGGCCGAAGAGCGCGGCCTGCGGTCCCTTGATGATTTCGACGCGCTCGACGATATCGAATGGAAACGACAGGATCGAATCCGACATTAGCAAGCCGTCGACAAAGACGGCGGCGTTGCTTTCGCCAAGAATGTTGGATTGACCTCTGATGACCGGGCGGCTGGTTCCGCCTTGGACGCCGTAGCGGTTCAGGCGCTCGAAGGTAAAGCTCGATGTGAAATTCGAGATTTCATAAACGTCCTTCATGCCGCGTTCTTCGAGTTCGGCCGAAGTAAACGCGGTGATCGACAGCGGAATATCTTGCAGGCGCTCTTCGGTTTTTCTGGCGGTCACGACGATCTCTTCGATCCTGACCTGGGCAAATGATGGGCTTGAATTTAGGCCCGAGAGCAGCGCGGTAGCTGCAATCGATCCGAGCAACATACGTTTCATGACAGACTCTCCCCTTTTGTTGACACGTGAAATGCACAACGACCCCTGCACCGGCGCCTGATGAACGCACGCCGTTACAGTCTTTCTCAAAACGTAGAAGCAGACTTAGGACTTAAGCAGGTAACACAGGCTTAGAACTTGGAGCGCGCCGCCGCGGCGCGCATAAACCCCATGTTTTACATGTACCTAGGACAGATTGGTTACATAAGGCGCGCGGCCCGACAATTGCTCAAAACGCACGCCGGACCCTTTCCAATCAAAATGTCGGTCGACGTGATCGAAAAAGCACATCCTTTTGCATCCTTTTCAAGAGAACGCTTGGTTGCGGGTCCATGCA
>JAGREB010000460.1 GCA_020446775.1 Paracoccaceae bacterium | reverse complement strand
GATAGACATGCGCATCCATGAAGGCAGTCAGCTTGGCCCGCAGTGCGTTGGACCGCTCCGAAAATGTGAAACTCATACCGGACTCCGCTGATATTTGTTTATCCGGCCGATTGCGCGATCGACCAGCCGATTTCCCCGGTTCGCTTCGCCACCGCTCCGTATTTTTGGGCTGCGGCGTCGCTCGCGTTGCCTTGGATTCCGCGCGCGTAGACGCCTTGCGTTATGGCGCAGATGCGGAAAAACGAGAAGGCCAGATAGAACGGCCAGTCCGGAATGCCACCGCGGCCCGTCGCCCCACAATACGCCGCGATGGACTGTGCCTCGTCGGGAATTCCGAGTTTGGCAAGGTCGAGCCCCGCGAGTCCGGCGAATACCGGATCGTCGGGTGGAAGATGGTATGCCATGCAAGAATACGCCAGGTCGGCGAGGGGATGGCCGATTGTCGAAAGCTCCCAATCGACCACCGCGACCACTTTGCCCTCGGTCGGATGGATGATCAAATTCCCCAACCGGAAATCGCCATGCGCGATGGCTGTCTCTTCACCTTGTGGAATACGGTCCGGCAACCACGACATGAGTCTTTCCATGCCGGGAATCGCATCGATCTTTGTTGCGTTGTATTGCTTGGTCCATCGTTCGATCTGACGGCGAATGTATCCTTCCGGCCGTCCAAAACCTTCCAAACCGCACGTGCGCCAGTCGACCGCGTGCAATTTCGCCAGGGTTGCGAACATATCCGTGTATACGGACTTTCGCTGGGCCGGGCTTTCGTCCGGCATGCCTGGCGACGGAAACACGCGGCCGGCAATGAATTCCATCACGTAAAAAGCCGTTCCGAAAATCTCGGGGTCTTCACAGAGGATCAGCGGCGTAGGAACCGGAATGCCGGTCCCGTGTAACGCCTTCATGACCGCGTACTCGCGTTCGACCTGATGCGCGCTGGGCAAAAGCTTGCCCGGAGGTTTCTTGCGCAGCACGTAAGACCGGTTTGGTGTCTCGATCAGAAAGGTCGGGTTGCTTTGGCCGCCTTGAAATTGCCGGATGCGCGCGGGGCCCGCAAAGCCTTCGAGATTGCTTGAGAGGAACGCTGAAAGCGCTGCCTCATCGAAACGGTGCGCGGGGCGTATTTCGATCGGTTGCGGCGCAGCTATCATTGCCGGACGATAGAACATAATCTTGCGCCGCACACACCGCGGGGCGCGCGCACGCCGGAACCAACACTCATTTTGCCGGAAACCAAGGAATAAAGGCGCTCGTTCGCCGCGCATATTCGGCAAATTGCTCCGGGCGCTTTTTCACCATCCGGCGTTCCACCAAGCCAATGCCCAGCGGACCAAGCAAGATGTACAACAACGTGATCGGGCTAACGATGGCGAGCCACCCCCAAGGTGTCTCAGACGCAATCAAGAAAATCCCGACCCAGATCAGCGTTTCACCGAAATAGTTGGGATGGCGCGACCAGCTCCAGAGGCCTTCTTGCATGATCTTGTTCGCATTCGCTGGATCGCGCTTGAAGCGCGCAAGCTGGATGTCGGCGACAAATTCAATCACAAATCCGACGGAAAAAAATCCGACGCCGATATATGAAAGCGTGCCAAGCGCGGTGGGCTCGGATGCATTCTGAGCCAGGAATAGCGGAAACGCGATCGCACATCCCGAGAGGGCGCCCAACGAGAGGAATACGTGCGTAAGGCTATACCACGTATAGTTCTTGCCGAGCGATTCGGCATGAGCGCGCAAGCGCGCGTATCGAGGATCTTCTTTGCCCCAATTGCGCCAGCCGATGTAAGCGCCAAGCCGTAGCGACCAAATTAAAGTGAGCGCCAAGATCAGGTTTTGGCGCGGTTGATAGCCGTCGTCGCACCAAAAGAAAAAGAACACGGCGACGATCAACATGGAAAATGGATAAAGCGGATCGCCGATACTCGAGTCACGGATCATCAAACTAATGATCCAAAGCGCGATCCAATATGCGAATACGATCGCAGATGAAATCGCAATCAGTTCGATGATCTCGGCTGGCAATGTCCGGCTCCCCCGACCGCAATGTTAGTCACTTGCGTAACTGGACTAAACCGGGCCGATGTTATGGAGTTAGGTATGTGGCGTCAATTCTCGTCACGAACGCCGGCCTTCGCCGAATAGCAATTAAAGAACATCAACGGCCATTCGCGGTTTTCGGCGAACAAAGCCCATCTTCCGAATTTTCGGCGGCTTTAGTGCACCGCAATACAAAACCTGCGCTGCAAAGATTTCGTGTCCGTGATGCAACACCTCCGACGAGAATGAACATATCGCAATGCAACATGAGGTCTTCGGCAGATTGGATGATTGATGCGCGACAAATCGGCGTTTAGACTGCGATAGTCTGATTTTGCAAGTGGGGGCATTCGGCGGTTGTAGTCCAAGTGATCAAAGCCAATTAGCGCAATAGATTGGGCGTTTTGGAGGACGTTGATTGGCACCGCCACAAGCAAACAGTTCGAGATTGCAAGAGATACGCCAAAAGGGGAGGGAACCATGGCGCTTTCATTTGTTCGTCGCCGGACGTCGGCGCGTTCTGTCGCATCCATTGCGCTCTGTGCGTCTGCGGCTGCGATGCTTACTGCCGATCTGGCAAGCGCTCAGGTGCTTGAAGAAATCGTCGTGACGGCGCAACGCCGCGAAACTAGTTTGCAAACCACGCCAATCGCGATCTCCGCTTATTCCGGCGCGACTCTCGAAGCCGATAAGATTTTCACGGTCACAGACCTTGCAAACAGTGCGCCGGCGTTTTCGCTGACGGCAGGGACCCCGCTCGACGTGGAATTGAATATCCGCGGCATTACCAATACCCGGCTTGACTCGCCCAGCGCCGATCCGTCCGTCAGTACGTTTCTCGACGGGGTCTACGTCGGCCGGACCGGCGACTTGAATTTCGATTTCTACGATCTCGAACGCATCGAAGTGATCCGCGGTCCGCAAGGCGTGCTGCTCGGCAAGAACGTGGTCGGCGGCGCGCTCAGCATTATCACCGCGAAACCGACATTCGATTCGTCCGGCAAGGTTTTGGTGTCATACGGCAATTACGACGCCAAGCTGGTATCGGGGTACGTCAACGGCGGTTTGACCGATACCGTCGCCGGCCGATTCTCGTTCCAAGCGCGCCAGCACGACGGATACGCGCGCGATGTCCTGCACGACCGCGAAGTCGAGAACTTGGATTCGGTCCAGGCGCGCGCGCAATTGCTGTTTTCGCCGGAAGGCTCGGATTGGAAAACGCGGTTGGTCGTCGATTATAATAAGGATTCAACCAACGGCATTAACGTTGTCCCGGTCGAAGGCGGGACGCCAAGCTGCGAAGATAGTTATCTGCGTACCAACTGCACGCGGCCTTGGAGTAATTTGCGGCGCTTCCTCGGGTTGACCGATCCGCGCGTCAACGTCGCGCAAAGCGTACAATACGCCGGCGACGCGTACCCGACGCAACAATTTATGCGCCGGGAAGGCGTCGGCGTCATGCTCGACGTCGAAAAGAGTTTCGACAAATTCGTCTTCAACTCGTTGACCGGATATCGCAACGGCAAGGGCAACCAGTTGTACGATCAAACCGGCAGCGGTCCCGAAGCGCTCGGCTGGGATGTCGCGCGGTGGGGACAATATGTGGCATTTGTTGCGGCAACCAAGCCGGCGGGCAACGGATCGAACGGCGCATTGTTGTTCGCTGAGCCCGTCGCCGAACGCGCGCGCACCAAGCAATTCAGCCAGGAATTTCGGTTGACCTCGAACGATCCGGATAGCGCTATTGAATGGATCGCCGGCGTGTACTTCAAGCACGACGATATTCACAAGATCGACCACTTTATCGGTGAAACCTTCCTCGGCGGACCGTTGGCGACACTGAGCGGCGAAACGCTTTGGGACAACAATGGCAACATCGAAAACTACGCCGGGTTCGGCCAGATTGCGTTCAAAGCCAGCGATCAGTTCAAGGTTTCGGTCGGTGCGCGTTACACCGAAGATAAGAAAAGCGGTACTGTGAGCGGTCTCGCGATCGCGACCGGAGACCGCTTCAACCCGACCGATACGGCAGCCTTAACGCCGTTAGCGCGGACCTATGCGGCAGGTACCGGGTTCGATACGCCCTATAGCGAAAGCTGGAACAAGTTTACGCCGCAGGCGATTATCGAGTTCACGCCCAACGACGACCTGTTCCTCTACGCGACAGTCGCCAAGGGCTTCAAAGGGGGTGGCTACGACGATACGCCGGCGAACCCGGCTCAAGCGACCACGCCATACGACCCCGAGAAGGTGACCAACTACGAAGTTGGTTTCAAATCGACGCTGGCCGATGGCCGGATGCGGTTGAATGCCTCGGTGTTCTACATGGATTACACCGACCTTCAGGTCACGCAAACCAACGCGGCGTGCCTGTGTAACCTGACCGACAACGCGGCGAGCGCGTCCATCAAAGGGATCGAGGCCGAGTCTGAATTTGCGGTCACAGAACAGGTTCGCCTGTTTCTGAGCGGTTCCTACGTGAAGTCGAAGTACAAAGACTTCCTGGAAAGCGCGATCAACCCGTCCACCGGTCAGCGTCTTGATAGCTCGGGCAATCGCTTGCAACGTACGCCGGAAACGCAAATCAGCGCCGGATTGGATTTCACCGCCGGCTCGGGCAAGTGGCAGGACGCGTTCAATTTCCGGATCAACTATACCTACCAAAGCGACCTGTACTGGGCGACCGACAACATCGCGCGCGAGCCCAGTTACGGCTTGCTCGACTTGCGCGCCGCTGTTTCACCGCCTGATTCAAACTGGTCATTCGCGGTATACGGAAAGAACGTGACCGATAAACTGTATCGGGTGAACATCATCCCGTTCTTCGGCGAAGAAGTGTCGCAGTACGGTGCGCCGGCCACTTACGGTGCCGACCTGACATTGAAGTTCTAAGTCGGGAATTTAGTGAGAGAGCATTTCACCGGCGGCCAAGCGGCCGCCGGTTTTTTTTAAGATATCCAATTAAACCGTCGATACCCGGCCCGTTACGACCAGAGTTGGTCGCCACGAATCCACGTTGCATGAAAGCCGGCCGGCAAGCGTTGGGGCAGTTTCACCCTGCATATCGGCCCGTTCTCAATGTTGCGCGCGTCGAAAATCTGGCATTCGGACCGCCAATCGCCGATCCGGGTTGTGAAACTGACAAGATAGCCGTCGTCCTCTTCGGTGGCGCCGGTACGCGGCGCAAACGGCGCTTCGCTGCCATATACGCCTTCGCCATAGTCAATCATCTCGCGCCGCCCGGTCTGATTGTCGTATTTGACCAACCCCTTGAACGATAGCGTGCGTTCATGCGGAATATGTTGGGCGTAGGAATATCGCGTTCGCTGCCCACCCCATGCACGATTGATGGACGGAAATTCAGCGTTCAAATCGTCGATGTCCCGTTCACGGGTTTCGCCGGTCTTAAGATTGAATTCCCACCGGTAAAAGTTCGCTTCGAGTCTGAGGTACGCGAGCATCGAAGCCAGTTCGCCGTCCGCGGCGTCGGGCTTGGGCTTTGGATCGGCCGACCGATAGCCGTCCATGACGATCCAATCGCCGTCTTCCCAACAATTAACGATATGAAGGACATAACATGGCTTGGCGTCGAACCAGCGGACATCCGCGTTCGACCCAAATCTGGGCACGACGGCAAAGCGGGCCGGCATGTCGGGATAAAAGGTCGCGACGCGGCGCTTTTTCGTTCGCAAGATCTCGATGTCGTGGAAAAACGGCAAATCGTGGAGGATCGAGTAATTCGCGGTGAAGCCCATGTCATGCGGGACCCGCGGGCCCGGCAATTCGATCGGCGTTTGGTGGATGAGTTTTCCGTCCGCGGAAACGACGCCGTATTTCATGTAGGGTGGCCGTTCGCCGAAGGAAAACAGCAACATCTCGCCGGTCAATTCATCGACGTGCGCGTGGGCCGAAATCGGGAACGGCAACGTGCCATCGAGCGTTTCACGTCCCTTTGTCGCGAGCGAAACCGGATCGACGGCGTAAGGTTGCCCGGTGTGGTACCAAAGGGCCAAGACGCGGCCGTTGAAATAGACCAGATCCGTGTTGGCCGTGTCTTTGAGCGGTCCGCCCGGCAGCGAAAAATCGAACGGGCCCATCAGGCCCGGCCAAATCGCGCGGCCTGCATCGCGTTCGGCAAGGCGGCCGGCCGTTTCGATCCAGCGATTGGTGTATGTCGCCCGGCCGTCACGGATAACCAACCCATGGATCATGGCGTCGCCATCGAACCAATGGTACCGGTTCGGCGGTGCAAACCCGGGATTGGGGCCGTTCCGCAGGTAAATGCCCTCGAGGTCCGGCGGCAGCGTTCCCTCGACTTCGCAAACCTCGCCGGCCAGTTCGTTAGCCAGCGGCGCGTATAATCCTTGCAAATATGGATTGTCGGCGGCTGCGACCCAATCAGGTGCGCCGGGCGGTAGCGTCGGTGCACCGCCAGAAGTCCCGCTTTTCAGGGCATTAACTGACATTGTCCCGATCCCTTTCGCTCCGAGTCCGGTACGCAAATTTTGCCGTTGCGATATCACTTGCAAAATGAAACTTAAACAGGCCTTCTAGGGCGGTCAAGGCAACCGCGTTCGGCGTTGACGCTGTGCGGCGGCCGTCGAATTGATCGCTGATGAGATCATCCTGGAGCGATCACACCGGGGGGAAG
>JAGREB010000459.1 GCA_020446775.1 Paracoccaceae bacterium | reverse complement strand
TGGGCCACGCGGGCGCGATCATCTCGGGCGGCAAGGGTACGGCGGCCGCGAAGTTCGAAGCGATGCGTGCCGCCGGGTTCCATATCGCCGAGTCACCCTCGGCATTGGGTTCGACCATGGTCAAGGCGATGAAGGGCTGACCGGCCCCGTTCGCGGATCGCTGTCGGGATTGTTCGTCATGAACGTGTTGATGCGAAGCCTTGCTGCGATCGTCGCGGGTGCTTCGTTGGCCGTGCCGGCTGCCGCACCCGCAATAGCGGCGGACTCGGCGCGGTTGCTGTTCGGTGTCGGCCAATACGACATCATTCCCAACGACAACAAGGCCGTCGGCGCTTACCTGCAATATCGCTTTGCCCAGGGTTTCTGGGGCGCGTCCGAGGACGGCGAGGGTTTTCTCGGGTTTAAACCGATCATCGGCGGCATGGCGACCAACGACGACGCGTTGTTCGGGTACGTCGGTTTGGCCGCGCCATACGTGTGGGGGCCGTGGGAATTCGAATTTTCCGGTGGGCCCGGGGCCTATCACCAAGGCAATTCGAAATTTCTCGGCGGCACGTTCGAATTTCACGTCGGCGCCGCGTTATCCCGCGAAGTCGGCGAAAACCTGCGCCTTGGCGTGGCGATGTTTCACATTTCCAACGCCAACCTTCACGACAAGAATCGCGGAACGAACACGCTGATGGGAACGCTGACCTGGCAATTCGGGGGCCGCTGATCCGCCGCGGCGCCGCGATCGGCCACATTCATTGAGGAGGAAATCGCCATGCGCGTAAACGGACCGTTCGTCATCACGCGTGTGGTCGACCTCGAGGGCCATTTTCGCGCGCCGCAATTCTTGCTGCCCGACGCCACGCCGGAAGCGTTCGGCGCGACGCGTACGTTCCGCGATCCGCGCTTTTACGATCCCGAACGCGGCTCGTTGATCATGTCGTTTCACAGTTTGATCGTGCAGACCGAGCGCAGCCGGATCTTGGTCGATACCTGCGTCGGGAACGACAAACACCGCCCGATGTTGCCCGAATGGCACCTGCGCAAGGGCAGCTATTTGGACGACCTTGCCGCCGCCAAGTTGCCCGCCGACAGCATCACGCATGTTTTCTGTACACACCTGCACGCCGATCATATCGGCTGGAATACCAAACTCGTGAACGGCAAGTGGGTCCCGACCTTCCCGAACGCCAAGTACATCATGCATCGCAAGGAAGTGGAGCATTGGGAGCACGTGCGCCGCACGTCGACCGAGCCCGCCAATCACCGCTCATGGGACGATTCGCTTCAGCCGATTCTCGACTCGGGTCAGGCGCTGCTTGTCGACGGCGATCACGAAATCGAACCAGGCGTACGCTTGATGTGCCTGCCCGGACACACACCCGGGAATTGCGCGTTGTGTCTGGACGACGGCAAGCAAAAGGCGTTTCTGGTCGGCGACACCATCCATCATCCGGTCCAAGTCGAGCGCCCGCACTGGTCGAGTAATTTCTGCTGGGACAAGGCGCAATCGGCGGATACGCGCGCCAAGTTCCTCGGCGACGTTGCCGATACGGGGGCATGGATCATTCCCGCCCACTTTGCGCCGCCCTCGTCGGTGCGCATCGTCAGCGAAGCATCCGGATTCTGGTACGAGGCTTAATCAATGCCTGCGCCGCAAGACACGGCGGCCCGCCTTGCGGCGGCGGTCGCGCTGCACCAAAACGGCGATGTCGAGAAAGCCGAGGAGCAGTATCTCGGCATTCTCGCCGACGATCCCAACGCCACCGACGCCCACAAGATGCTTGCGCTGGTGGCGCTCGGCCGCGGCGATTTCGACGAAGCTCTGAGTTATCTCGACGCCGCGACCAGCCTGGCGCCAAACGTCGGCGAGTACTGGCATTTGCTGGGACGCATTCACCTGGAAACCGGCGATTCCACCGCCGCGCGCGACGCCTTGTCGAAGGCCGTTGCACGCGAACCGATGGACCCGCTCGGGGCCCAACTCGATCTTTCACTCAGTCATGCGCGCTGCGGCGATTGGCAAGGCGCGCTGGACGCCGCCGAAGCCGCACTCGCCGCCGATCCGAACAATGTCTATGCGTTGCGTGCCGCGGCGAATGCGGCCTTGACCGTCGGGCGCGACGACTTGGCGCAGGACCGTTTCGAGCGCGTCCTCGCCGCCAATCCCAGTGACGCCGAAACGCTCGAGGGTTTGGCGCGGCTCGACCGCAAACGGGGCGATCCGGTGGCGGCCTTGATCCGTCTCGAACGCGCGCTCGCGCTCGAGCCCGATAACGCCGAATTCGCCTACATGCGCCGCGTCGTGGCGGCCGAAGCCGTGCCGGCGTGGCACTT
>JAGREB010000458.1 GCA_020446775.1 Paracoccaceae bacterium | reverse complement strand
CTGCGCCGGCGCCGGTCGGGGCCGAAATAGACCTTGGTATCCACAAAGGGCCGGGGACGCTCGATGACTTCCCGAATGCGCAGGAACAGGCCCTTGGCGGTGATCGGTTTGGCGACGTATTCGGTTACGCCGGCGTTGCGCGCCTCGATCACCTTTTCCCGCCGCGTCTCGGACGTGACCATGATGACCGGCAGAAATCGCATCTGGGTCTTGTCGGCGCGAATTGCGCGCAAGAGTTCGACGCCGCTCATCGGCGAGATCCACGATTCGCACAGCAGAATGTCGGGTTCCCATTGTTTGATCGACTCGAACGCCGACCGGCCATCGCCCGCCTCGTCGACATGCTTCGCCCCCATCGTCTCGAGCACGTTCTTGACGACGCGGCGCATGTACGCCTTCTCATCGACCACCAGAAAATTGATGGGCTTGAGATAATCGGTGGTGGCAATCACCATGTCGCCGTAACCCTCTCGACCGTATGGCTGCCCGTCCGGCGCCCCCAAAATTGGCGCCGGCGGACTCGTGATGGTTCCAAAATCTCCTATAAAGTATTCTGTTTGTTCGAGAATTCAAAGCAAAGCCTGACCCCGGATTAACCTTTTTCACCCGGTTTTCGTCCCCTATGACCCCGCCGCCTTCTCGCGCCACGGCCGCACAACTGGCCGCTCATGCCCCCCGGACCTGGCAACGTATGCTGTCGGGCCGGCGGCTCAATCTCGTCAATCCGTCGCCGGTCGACATCGAAATCGAGGATATTGCCATCGGCTTGGCGCGGAACGCCCGCTGGAACGGCCAAACGCGGGGGCCCCACGCCTGGAGCATTGCCCAGCACTCCGACCTGGTGGTCGAGATCGTGCGGCAACTTAAACCCCGCGCCGGCGCAAAACTGCTGATGGCGGCCAAACTTCACGACGCTTCGGAATACGTCACCCACGACCTCATTACGCCCCTGAAGGCGGCGGTCGGCGATGTGTTTAAAGAGGTCGAAACCGGACTGATGCGGGCGATCCATATCCGATTCGGACTATCGCCCGTCCTTTCGTCCGAACATCGCAGCTTGATCAAGAAGGCCGACCGCATCGCGGCCGCGACCGAAGCCGTGCAGCTTGCGGGATTCACCGAATCCGAATGCCGCAGTTACCTCAAATTCCGGGAAAAGCCGCTGAAGCGTGTTAAACTCGTGCCGGTGCCCGTGGCCGAAGCGGAGCGGAAATTCCTCGAGGGCTTCCGTCAGCTCGAAAAGGCCATGCGGCTTGAAGCGCGTTGAGCGATTTCCCGCTGCGCGCCGGAAAGGGAGGATTATTCATGACTCTGCGTCGTTCCACGGCGGCATTTTTCATTTTCGGAGCCCTGGCCGCGGGTTCTTCGGTCGCGTTGGCGGCCTATGCCACTCACGCGCTGCTCGAATCGCAAGGCATGCCGTTCGAGCGCGTGCGCACGTTCCTCGATGCGACCGAATTTCAGTTCAACCAAGGCATCGGCATTTTGGTGATCGCGGTCGTCGGCCAGTTGATGGCGGATGGTTGGACGCGCCGCATCGTTCAGTTGTCGGGCGTGCTGGCGTGCGCTTCGATCCTGCTGTTCCCAATCAGCGTCTATAACTCCGTGCTCGGCGGTTCCGCGGCGTTGGCCCCAATCGGCGGCACCTCGTCGATGCTGGGCTGGGCGCTGTTCGCGGTTGCCGGCGCCATTGGCCTGTTCCGCGGCGAACTCAAGCTGCCGGCTTCCGGACACCCGCAGCCCGCCGAGTAACCTTCGGCGTTTCTCGTGATCGAGAACATTTCGTGGCTGGCCGCGATCCTGTGTGTGGTCGCGGCCACCATCATCGGCGGTCTCTGGTACGCGCCGTTTCTGCTGGGCAAGGCGTGGATGGCCGAACTCGGCAAGACGCCCGAACAACTGGGCAATCCGGCCGAAGCGATCATCACGTCGATGATCATGAATCTCATTGCCGGAATCGTGCTTCAGATCGTCATGGATTGGCGCGGCGTTGAGACGTTATCGGGCGCGCTCTCGACCGCGGCAATCGTGTGGATCGGTTTCACCGGATCGATGTCGCTAATGCACGACCGTTATCACGGCGCGCGGTTGCGGCTGACGGCGATCAACGCCGGCAATACGCTGCTCAGTTTCCTGGCCATGGGCGCGGTGATTTATTTCGTCGCTTGAATAAGGCTTCGCCTTATTTTCGAACTTCGCGAAACCCCGCCGCGTTCAATCTGCGCCGCAACGCTGCAACGCCGGTTTGTGGAACAAGGTGAAGGCGCGGCTTGCGCAAGCCGCGCACGCGGCCAGCAATCACGATGGCGTTGCGGTCGGTTCCGGGTTCATCGAGCAGTTTCGCCGGCCAGCCGCATTGCACGAACATTTCGCCTATGGCGTCGGCCGTGCGGTCGCGCCGGCCGGCAAGACAAACATTGAACAGCACCAAGCCGTCGCGCGCCAAGCACCGCCCGGCGGCTTCGGCCAAATTGGGACCCTTGAACTGTCGCGGGATTTTCTCGCCGACGAAAGCATCGATCACGACCACATCGAATTTGCGCCGCGTGGCCTGCATGAAGGCGAGGCCGTCGCCGGCATGACTGCGCACCCCGCGCGGCATGCCGAACACGGTATATGCGAGTTCGATGGCGGCAGGATCGATGTCGACCGTCGTGACCTTGACGCCCGACCCGTGCAGCATCGTCGCCAGCGTGCCGCCGCCGCAGCCGATCATCAGCACGCTGCGGGGCTTTCGTTGCACCGCGAGGCCGTAGAGCGCGTGCACATAGGCGTCGGTGCTGATGCCGTTCTCGTCGACGGTGGTTTGATTGCCGCCGCGTTGGGCGAAAACGCGCGCTTGCCGACCGCGAG
>JAGREB010000457.1 GCA_020446775.1 Paracoccaceae bacterium | reverse complement strand
CACCTGGCACGATCGCTCTATTCGGATTGGGCCTGCTCGGACTTGGGGCGGTGCGGCGCAAGCGGGTTTGATCTCGAACTCGTAAGACCATTCCTAAACGCGGCCCGTATTGGGGTGCGTGATTATCCGCCTTGGTTTGCCCAGGGATCGATCGCGCTTTCCGCGCCTGTCACAGCTCTTGTCGCCCGGAAGATCAATTGGTCGATATCGGTGTCGGCGAGGGACCGTTCGATCGTTTCGCATCCCGTCAATAGCCGTTGAAAGAGCCGCCGCGCGTACTCAGCGACGGGCCATTTTCCCGCTTCGTCTTTCATACGCAGCATGATGCGTACCGCTTCGAGAGCACAGTTCAGGCCATCTTTACTCCATTCCCGCGGCCAAAATCGTGGAAGTTCCTTGTCCGCGTTTTGCAGGACGCACTGCCGAATGTATGCGGCTTCCAAGTGATTAAGAGAAGCGAGCGCGTGGCAAAAGAAGTCCAAATTCCCAAAACAAGCGCTTCGCACGACCAACGAGCATGTCAGGTAACGGTCTTTCTGAAGTTCCTCGACCATTGTTTTCATCGCTAGATCGGACAACCCGTTCGAAAGACCGATTGTCGCCCGTTCGCGCGTTTCCAGCAAAAGATCAACGGTCAAATCTGGGGCGATGGGATGAAGGCGGCATAGCTGTTGAAGCAAAGCATCTGAAACCACGTTGATCAGCTTCGCCGCGATGCCGGCGGGCAGAACCGATCTGACCACCAAGCCTTCTTGTATCCGCGGGTCGGTCCCGTGCGAATCAACGATGATCGAAAGCGTCTTCTCGTCGAACGCGGCTCCCGGGTTTTCGACCAACCGGACAACAACCTCGTGATCGTCGGACGACACCAGTTTCTCCGAGACGCGTTCTGAAATCTTTCTCCGCCCGGCGAGTGCAAACAGCTTCACGTGGCTTTTCGATTTTTCGATGATCTCGAGAATGTCGTCTTCGGTAAGCGCTTCCGACAACTCGAGGATCGGAATAGCGATCCGGTCGATATCCTCGGCCAGACGTCGCGCCAAATCCCGGGGTATGTTCGGATTTACGGCGACCGCTTTCGAGAGCGCCTCGCGAACGCGCGCGTCAACATCCTGCGCGACAAGGGTCAGTATCTTAATTACTTCTTCCTTGATGGCGGGCGACGTTTGGGGCCCGACGAGCTTCGCGCACTCCGCTGCGAATTTTTTTCGTTCCGAGGGCGACAGCTTCGTGCGTGCACGCGCAAAAGAATCGGCGTTCAAGCGTTCGATAAAAAGGGGGGTGTGCTTGAGCATATTGGCCTCCCGCCACTATCAGACACATACCGTCACGATGAGTAACCTGGGTGCTGCCTTTCGAAGCCGTCCGGAAAATTGCTCTATTCTTGACTGGTGTTCGATCCTTCAAATTTGCAACAACGATACAATAGTTCGGTGTGATTGCGTTTAATGTAACTCAGTGGGCGTAACGCAATGTGGTTACTCTGAAACCGTCAATGGGCCCGTCAATTTTTTGATTCGGCCGGGTAAGAACGATCTCAGGAACCGACGTGCGCGACTTTCCAAGACTCAGCCCACCCAGGAACCGCATCGTCGGGCATGGGCTTTGCCACGAAATAACCCTGGACCAAATCGACACCTGCATCTTCGAGTATGTCCCAGTCCTGCTGAGTTTCCGCGCCTTCGGCAACCACGGTCATATTCAACGAGCGGCCCAACTGAACGGTACTGTCGAGAATCGCTCGCGCTTTCTCATTGTCGGCGGCGCCATGCACGAACGCTCGATCGATTTTGAGTTCCGCGAACGGAACTCGACGGAGCTGTTCCATGGATGAGTACCCGGTGCCAAAGTCGTCGATGGAGAGCGTAAATCCCTTCATACGCAGCCGAGTGAGGATATCGAGTGTGTTGGCTAAGTCCTGGAAGAGACCCGATTCTGTGACTTCCAATACGATTTGCTGCGCCTTTACACCCAGGCTT
The DNA here is from genome assembly GCA_020446775.1 of Paracoccaceae bacterium. Taxonomy (GTDB): domain Bacteria; phylum Pseudomonadota; class Alphaproteobacteria; order Rhodospirillales; family Rhodospirillaceae; genus VGEM01. The sequence continues at coordinate 3,419 of JAGREB010000457.1, read as the reverse complement.
TCGGCTTTATTAGCAATTCGATCCGGAAAATCTAAGTCAACCAGCATGTATGCGGAGAGATTGACGCTCACCTTTGGCGTGAACCCGTCGATTGACCACATCGCGCATTGTTTCAGGGCCAGTGTCACGATTTGTTCGGTCAAAGCGCCGATCCGCCCGGACTTCTCGGCCTCATCGATAAAAGCACCCGGCGGCAGCAAGCCATGATCGGGATGCTGCCAGCGAACCAGAGATTCGACCCCGACAAGTTTGTGTCCAGTCACCGAAATCTTCGGCTGATAGTGAAGGATGAATTGACGCTCGGCGATTCCGCGTTCCAGATCCTGGACGATCTCGGAAGTCTTCGCGTCTTTGGCTTTATGTTCCGGTTTGCCAAATCGTCCCAGCAACCGTCCGATCGCTTCGGCCGTAAGGGGCTTTTGTATCGTGCCCAGCACATTAAAATGCCTTGCCTGCGCCGTGTCTCGCGCCCCTTGAAGCAGCGCCGCTTCGCCGCCGCTGACAAACACGAGCGCGGGGCGGCGCGGCAATTCCGCTGCATGGCGTAGAAATTGAACGCCGTCCATTTCCGGCATCATTAGGTCGCATAAGACGACATCGATATCGCAGTCCGCAGCGGACAATATGTTTAGCGCTTCCTGTCCGCCCGCTGCCTCGGTCACGTCTGGATATCCGGCAGATTGCACCGCGATGCGCCCGATTTTTCGGGCAAGCGCGCTGTCGTCCATCAAAAGAATCTTCGGCGTTTTATTTGTACCCACGGCGACTAAAACCCTTTCGCTCGAAACTAGATTGACATGGTCCGACTCAATTGGATTGACTGAATAATTCATGTCGCCCCTGCCTCCTGATCGGTTCGCGCGATGAAAAACTGAACATCCGCTTGGCGTGGCCCCGCCACATCCTTAATGCCCCGTATCAAGTCACTCGAGAGTTTGGTTCCGGAAGCGATGAGGACCAGTCCATCGCCATCGAAAATATCTTCTGCCAGCACAGCGCCTTCCTCGATCTCCGATAGCGTGCGCCTCACGCGAGCAGTGCGTAAATTAGGATCGCTTGCGGCGTGACTCGCCAACGCCGAGGCTTCGCTTCGCATAAGTTCAAGCGCCTCGGATAACGCACGGGATTCATTCGATCCCTGCGGCGTGGCGGCCCACTTGGGGATACTGCGCCTATTCAGCCGCAAAGTGTCGGGAAGCCTAACCATCGGCTGATCGAGGTAATCCTTAGCGGCCTTCAACTCGACTTCCCTGGCCATGACGGTTTCCACCGTCTTGACGAGTTTCTCCATGGCCACAGGTTTGACCAAGAAACCCGATGCATCCAGCGCGATGGCGGTATGAACCACATCGGACTCCGAATGGCCGGTTAGCATGATAATGCGCGTTTCCTTTCGAACATTCGTTACATTTCCCGACCGCACTGCAGCCAGAAGCGCCAAGCCATCGACCGGTTCCATATTCCAATCGCTAAAAATGCAGTCGATTTCGAAAGGGCTTTTCGTCAACTGCTGGAGCGCCTCGCTCCCATTGCTGGCCTGGAGAATTTCTGCGGCATTGCATCGTTTCAACATGTTGCAAACGATCCGGCGTACATGATTGCTGTCGTCGGCGACAAGAAATCGAAAAGTGGAAAAATCGGCTTCAATTCGCTTCATGGTGCGTCTCGTTCCGTGTGCCGCGAAACGAATTCCTCGACGCCGCGTACTGCGGAAGCGGTGAGGCCTTTCAGGTCTTCGATTTTTTTCGCATCCTTCGCCTTCGCAGCTTCCTCCAGTGCGGCATATAAGTCACCCAGGCCCGCTGCACCCATGCTGCGGGATTCCCCTTTGGCCTTGTGGGCGACGGCCTTGAGTTGGACGAAATCGTTTTCTTCGAATGCGCCTTCGATGCCCGCGAGCGATTCGTGGGCTGTGTGCACAAAATCCGTCAGCAGACCGTTCTGCAATTCGCGGTCGTCCGTTCCGAGAATGTCGGTCAATGCCGATAGGTCGATTGCTGGGGAGCCGTTTACGGGCGATCCGTTCATTTTCTGGACGGGGGCAGGCGGCGCTTGTTTCGTGCTGCCGGCTCCAATCCATTTGTCCAGAGCGCTGCTCAGGCGGCCAAGAGTTACGGGTTTACTCATGAAATCGTCCATTCCCGCCGCCTTACATTTTTCTTCATCTTCGCGGAATGCGTTTGCGGTCAGGGCAATGATAATTCTGTGGCGGTTTTCTCCTTCTCTTGCCTCCCGTTCGCGCACGATCCTCGTAAATTCAAAACCGTTCATGACGGGCATGGAGCAATCACAAAGTATGCAATCGAACTCGCGCTGATCCAGCGCTTCCAAACCTTTCTGTCCGTCGGCCGCGATGGTGAATTGGATGCCGAACAAACGGAGTTGCCGGCTGATGACGGTTTGGTTGACCAAGCTGTCTTCCAATACCAATACGTTCTTGCCGTTTAACCGTGCGTTGGCTTCGGCGATCTCGAGCGATTTGATGTCCTGCCGAGCGCCATCGGTTATTTGGCCTAAAAGGTATTCGATATTGTGATCAAGGTTGGCACTCAGAGATTTTCCGCTGAAGAGAAATGAGAATCCGTGCCGTAGGGCCTCGCGTCTCAATCGCATCGAAATATCCGACACAAGGCACGCGGGCACCACGTTCAATTCCCGGAAATACTGCGTTACTTCCCACCAGTTTTCTTCGATACCTAGATAATGGATGACCGCGAGATCAAAAGGTTGCCCCGCGTCCTTCGCTTGTCGTGCGGCCGCTTTGCAATCTGCGACGTTGGAAGCCCTCGCAACGAAAGCGCCCCGCGACTCAAAGTATTCTTCCGCGGACGTCGTTTGCGAACCATCACCGACCAATAGAACCTTTTTGTCGGAAAGATTTGCTTGCGGGCTCGGACGAGCCGGTTTGACGACTGTCACCGGGAATTCGAACCAGAAACTGGCGCCTTCACCGACCGCGCCTTCGCACCCGATCGTACCGCCGAAGGATTCCACCAATTTCTTGCAAATCGACAGACCAAGACCGGTTCCCTTGATGACGTCCTTGTTGGAGTTATCCTGCTCAAATGCCTCGAAAAGCTTGTCTGCATTCTCCGGCTTAAATCCGGAACCGGAATCGTGCACTTCGTAGCGCAGAATCCATCTGTCTGCGCTGTCCGGCCTAGCCACCATACGAACTTGGATGCCGCCTCGGTCGGTGAATTTCACCGAATTGCCGATTAGATTGAGCAGGATTTGGCGCACACGTGCTTCATCGCCGCGCACAATCTGCGGTACATCGTGTGCGGAAATTGCGGCGACGTAAGTTTCCTTCTGCCGGGCGATGCTTTGCAGGACTTCAACAGCATCGTCCATCACCGCGAACGGACTGAAATCAGCAACTTCGATCGTAAGTTTGCCTGCCTCGATCTTGGAGAAAT
>JAGREB010000456.1 GCA_020446775.1 Paracoccaceae bacterium | reverse complement strand
CCGTGGGGGCGGCCCGACATGGCGCCGCAGAAATTCACCGCGCGGATTTTCGCCGGTGATCCCATCGATGTTTATAACGGCGGTAACCTGCGCCGCGACTTCACGTTCGTCGAAGACATCGTCGAAGGCGTGTTGCGCGTGACCGATCACATCCCGGTCGCCGACGAAAACTGGAACGCCTTCGATCCCACGCCGGACGCAAGCGGCATTGCGCCGTTTCGCGTTTTCAACATCGGCCGCGGCGAAACCGTCGAGCTGATGGATTTTATTTCAACGCTCGAAAAACACATCGGCAAGAAAGCCGTGCTCAACATGATGCCGATGCAACCGGGCGACGTTGAGGGCACGTGGTGCGACGTTTCGTCGCTGCACCGCGCGGTCGGGTATCGTCCGCAGGTTTCGCTCGACGAAGGGCTCGAGAAAACCGTCGCCTGGTTCCGCGACTATTACCGCATCTAAAACCGGAAGATGATTACGCCTTGACGCCGGCACCGGTGGCCCGCGGCGCATCGGGATCGAGCGGCCAGCGCGGCCGCGCTTTGAAGTCGAGCGGATCGGTCAACCCCAATCTCAACCGTTCGACACCGGCCCACGCGATCATCACCGCATTGTCGGTGCACAACGCGACCGGCGGCGCGACAAACGCAAAGCCGCGTTTCACGGACAGCGATTCGAGCGCGGCGCGCAAAGCGGTATTCGCCGCCACGCCACCGGCGACCACCAGCGTGCGTCCGCGGGGGTAAGTGTCTGCGAACCGATCGAAGGCGCGCCCGACACGATCAATGACTGAGTCAACCACGGCGGCCTGAAATCCGGCGGCGATATCGTTGACATCGGTTTCCGACAACGGCCCCGGCGGCAAGGTTTCGGCCGCCGCGCGCACGGCCGTCTTGAGACCGGAGAACGAGAAATCGCAACCGGGCTTGCCTTTCATGGGGCGTGGCAAGTCGAAGCGTTTCGCATCGCCACGCTTGGCCGCGTTCTCGATCGCCGGGCCGCCCGGATAGCCGAGCCCCAGCATCTTGGCGACCTTGTCGAACGCCTCGCCTGCCGCATCGTCAACCGTAGTGCCGAGACGGCGGTAGCGGCCGACGCCTTCGACCGCAAGCAACTGACAGTGTCCGCCAGACACCAGAAGCAACAAATAAGGAAACGCGACGTTGTCTGTGAGCCGAGCCGTCAACGCATGCCCTTCGAGATGATTGACGGCAATGAAAGGCTTGCGATGAACCACGGCGATGGATTTGGCCGTCGTCACGCCCACCAGCACGCCGCCGATCAGGCCGGGTCCGGCGGTCGCGGCAACGCCGTCCAGGGCTGTGAAGTCGAGCTTGGCTTCGCCCATGGCGCGGCGGATCAATCCGTCGAGATGGGCAAGATGCGCGCGCGCGGCGACCTCGGGGACGATGCCCCCGAACGGCCGATGCTCACCGATCTGCGACGCCACCGCATGTGACAAAATCTGCGCCTCGCCCGACGGATCGATGGCGACGACAGCGGCGGCAGTTTCATCGCAGCTGGTTTCGATCCCGAGGACTCTCATCCCAAATTGACATCCCAATCTCGTATCGCGATCCCGTTATGCGTCCGAGTGTGCCTTGTCCGGCCTCGGCGGGCACCGTTGATTCCATCAGTTGGCGGCGGAAAACCGGCTTTTCCCGGCCGGGATGAGCCCTTACAACAGCTTGATCGGGAAAGCCAACGCCGTATGCGGGCAAAACCGCCGACGCCAAGCAATATAGACCGGGTTCATGCGGGTTTTGATCATTCAGCCGGAGAGCGAAATCGCCGCGACGGCGGATGCAATTCGCCGTGCCGGACACGAACCCGCAGCTTTTCCGCTGATCGCGCTGCAGCGGGTCGACGATGCGGAGCTGAACCTGAAAGCGGCGCAGGCCTTCATCGTCACCGAGCCTGCCGGCGCGCTGGCGCTTGCCGACAAAGTGGGCGTGCGCACGTTTCCGGTTTATTGCGACGGGCAAGCGACCGCCGCCGCCGCCCGCGCGGCCGGGTTCAAGAACGTCGTCGCGGCGGATGGCGACGCCACGGCCATCGCTAAGCGCATCCAAACCGACCTCAAGCCCGTCCTTGGTGCGCTGATTTATGCCGCCAGTGCCACGGCGCCGATCAACCTCTCGGCGATGCTCAACACCATGGGCTTTTCCGTGCGCCAGGTCGCGCTGTACGCGGTGCGCCGCGCCGAAGCGCTCCCGGACGCGTTGGCCAAGATGCTGACGGACGGCAACATCGACGCGCTGGCGTGCCTCGGTCCCGATGAAGCACGGGCGTTCACAGCTTTGGTGCAAAAAGCGGGGTTGGAGAAAAGCATCGGCCGGTTGTCGGCGGTGGTGGCGGCGCCGACGGTCGCGGCGCCTTTGACGGCTTTGAAATTTGCGCGCACCGTCACTGCATCGCATGCGACGCGCGAGGACGTCGTGGCGGCGGTGGTTTCCCTGCCCGCGCGCATCGCTAAAGAAGCCGAGGACGCGAAAGCCCGGGCCGAAGCCGAGGCGCGCGCGAAAGCCGAAGCGGCGGCAAAGGCCGCACGCGAGTCCGAAGAAAAAGCCCGCGCCGAAGCCGACGAGAAGGCTGCCCGCGAAGCAGAAGAAAAGGCTCGCGCTGAAGCCAAAGCAAAAGCGGCACGCGACGCCGAGGACAAGGCGCGAGCGGAAGCAAAGGCCCAGGCAAAAGCCGAAGCCAACGAACGCACGCGCATTGAGGCGGAAGAAAAAGCCCGCGCGAAAGCCGAAGCGAAAGCCGCCCGCGACGCGGAAGATAAGGCGCGTGCCGAAGCCAAAGCCCAAGCAAAAGCGGAAGCCGAAGAACGCGCGCGTCTTGAGGCAGAAGCCCAAGCAAAAGCGAAAGCCGAAGAGCGGGCCGCCCGTGAAGCTGAGGACAAGGCACGAGCGGTCGCCGAAGCGAAAGCACGTGCCGACGCAGACGAGCGTGCGCGCACCGAAGCCGCGGCGAAAACCGCACGCGAGGCCGAAGACAAAGCCCGCGCCGAAGCGGCGGCAAAAGC
>JAGREB010000455.1 GCA_020446775.1 Paracoccaceae bacterium | reverse complement strand
ACCAGCACGTTGTAAAACTGCTTGTCGTGAACGAACTGCAGGCCGGGTTCGCCCAACTCCATGCGGATGATCATCGAGAACGCGCCGCCGACCAACGACGAGATGACCGCGAGCGTAAGGTACATCGTTCCGATGTCCTTATGGTTGGTCGAATAGAGCCAGCGGGTGATACCCGACGGATGATGGTCGTCGTGGCTGTGATCGTGATGTGCGGCGTGAGATGAAGCGCTCATAGATCAATCTCCAATCTTCGGGTGATCCCGATGTGATGCGGTTATTGGCTTAGCGAGAGGCGGAAGCGAGCTGGATTGCAGCGCGTTCAAGCGGCAACGCGGCCGCTTCTTGTTCTTTCTTCACCCAGGCGTCGAACGCCTCTTTGCTCACGACGTCGACAACGATCGGCATGAACGAGTGGTCGACGCCGCACAATTCGGAACATTGCCCGTAATAGCGGCCTTCCTTGGTCACCCGAGTCCAGGTTTCGTTGGTGCGGCCCGGAACGGTATCGAGTTTGACGCCGAATGCGGGGATCGTCCAAGCGTGAAGAACATCGTTCGCCGTGAACAGCAGGCGGATTGTCGTGTCGACGGGGATCACGACGTGCCGGTCCGTTTCAAGAAGGCGGTGTTGACCTTCGCCGATCATGTCGTCGGTCAACGCTAAGGCGTCGAACGAGATTTCCTGGTCGGGATATTCATAAGACCAGAACCACTGGTTGCCCGTGACCTTGAGGGTCATTTCCGCTTCTGTGGTGCGGTCCATGAAATACAGCAGCCGGAACGAGGGGACGGCGATCGCCACTAGGATCAGAATCGGCACGCCGGTCCAAATCACTTCCAACAACGTGTTGTGGGACGTTTTCGACGGGATCGGATTGGTTTTTTCGTTGAAACGGAAAACGCAGATCAAGATCAACAGCAGCACAAAGATCGTGATGACCGTAATGATGACCAAAAGGAAATTATGAAAGTCGTGGATCCGTTCAGCGACGGGAGTCACCGGCACCTGCAGATTAAGCTGCATTGGCTTCGGAAACGAAGGCGTCGGCATCGGGACGCCTTCCTGCGCTTTCGCGATCGCTGTGATCGCAAGAGTTGAGAAAAATGAGGAGATGGCGGTCATCCAGCGATTCACAATGTTTCTCCAATCCTGGGGGAGCCCTGGCCACGGTTTAAGCGGCGGCCCGAACGCGTTCAACTGGTTTTTTGCTTTATTTTTTGGGGTTTGACCGGTTTGCGTGGGCCCCGCGCTCGAGTGCCCGCGCCGCGAGCAATTTAGCGATCTGCTTGCTCCGGGGGCGTGGGCGGGAATTGGCAACCCGCTGGGCTAAATTCGGCGCCCAAATCGGTTTAAAAGCTCGCCATCGGCCGCTGCGGGCGTTCATTTTGCGGATGAGAATGAATTTTAACTGGAAGCGCGGTGATGGCGGTGTATTCGCGTGTTGATACATTTTGGGGCGTGATCGGCCGGACAATACCGGTTCAAAAGGGACCTGTTGTCAGCTAAATACCTCGCTCCGTTCCCGCATTTCGGCTTTCAGGGACTTCGATGCCAAATCAGAATCACCACCCGGTCGATCAGAAAAAGCTCAATAGGTTCGGTTGGGGGCTGGCCGCGATCGCATTGCTCATGTTCGTGAGCTTCATCGTCAAGACCGCGCTCCGCGGTCCGTGAATTCCCGATTCCGCTTTAATTTCAATCGAATGTGCCCAGATGGACGTAATCTCGGTCCTGCCCCACGTTAACGCTGCTCTCAACTCGACGTCGGTCGTGCTGCTGGTGACCGGGCTCATCATGGTTCGAAGTGGCCGCCGGCAACAGCACCGCAAAGTGATGATCGCCGCGATGGCGGTCTCGGCGGCTTTCCTTGTCAGCTACTTGGTCTACCATTTCACGGCCCCCGTTTTCGTGTTCCCGGGTCAAGGGTGGGTTCGGCCGCTTTACTTTACCTTATTGATATCGCACGTATTTTTCGCGACAGCGGTAACGCCGCTGGTGGTCCTGACGGCCTATCGCGCGTTGCAAGCTTACCGCCTGGACGCGACCCTCGAGGCGCGACAGGTTTTCGAGCGGCATCGCAAAATCGCCCGCTGGACCCTGCCGATTTGGTTGTACGTGGCCGTCACTGGGGTCATGGTTTATGGCATTCTCTACCATGTTTACCCCCAGCCGGCTTAGGGCCGTCCAATCGAGGTAGCGCGTGATCGACGAGGGCGAACCATCATCGCGAATTCGCGCGCCACGTCTTGACGTCGCTGTCGACGGCCAGTTTGCCGGGACACTGACTCCTGCCTTGCGGCACGAATTGGTCGGGTGGGCGTTTCTTCCGCTTGCGGCCCTGGCCATGGCCGGGGTTATGGCATTGTTGATCGCGTTGATGCGGATTCCCGGCGCCGAAACCGTAATGCCGTGGACCACGCAAGAGTTCTTTGAACGCGGTTTAATTACGCATGTCACGCTCGCGTTCGTGGTTTGGTATCTCGGCATCCAGGGCGCGCTGACCGTCCTTGTCACCGCGAAAGATCTTCACCAATCGAACCTGCAACTGGCCGGGTGGGGCGTGTTTTTCGGCCGGTGCGGTCTTTATTCGGCGGCGGCCGGCCTGGTCGCGATGTTAATCCCCGCGCTTTCGAATTTGGGCGACGCGATCCTAAATAACTACATCCCGATCTTGTCTCATCCCCTGTTTTACGGCGGTTTGGCTCTGGTTGCGTTGGGACTTGTGATGACAATTCTGCGTTTGCTGGTTTTGACCCGAGCGCACCGTACCTCAGAACCCTTGACGCTTGGCGTTGCGGCGTCCGGCGTTATTTTCCTGATCGCGCTTGTGTGTTTCGCCGTTGCTTGGGCCACCCGTCCGCTCGAGTTCGACCCGGCAGCCGTCAACGAATACGTCGTATGGGGTGGCGGGCATGTCTTGCAGTTCGCCAATACGGCGCTGTTTTTTTGCGCGATCTATGTTCTCGCCCGCATCACGCTCGGCGAAACGCCGGTCAGTTCGCGGATGTTCAAGCTTGCAATGGTCTTGTTGACGGCAGGCAGCGCCGCAGGGCCGCTGTTGTATCTTACCTATGCGCCAGGGGACGCCGAGCAGCGGGAAATGTTCACGAACCTGTACTGGTATGTGCTGCCGCTTCCTGGTGCGTTGGTCATGCTGGGTTTGACGGCGCTCTTGTTCCGCCGGCGCGCCGACATCGGCCGCGGGGCCCCGGAGTTGATCGCGATCCTGGTCGCAATGGGGTTGTTCGCATATGGCGGCGCCATCGGATTTTTCGAAAGTTCCGTCGATACACGCACGCCGGGGCACTATCACGCCATGCTGATCGCGGTGACCTTGGCGTTCATGGCGCTCTATTTCGCGTTGTTCCTGCCCGTTCTCGAACGCCGCACCGAGCGGCGGCGCTTGCGGACCTGGATGTACGGTCTATTGGGCACCGGCCAGTTTCTGCATTCTTCGGCCCTGTTTCTGGCGGGTATGTTCGGCGTAGCGCGCAAGGTTGCTGGATCCAATCAAGGCCTCGACAGTTGGCCGAAAATTGCCTCCATGGCGGTAATGGGCCTGGGCGGGGTGATCGCCGTCGTCGGCGGAGTCATTTTCATTGTATTGGCTTTGCGCATGTTGCTTCGCGCGAAGACCGGGCCTACAAGCGTGTCGGCGGCGCTTGGCGCCGGTATGAACGCGGCCGAATGAATCAGCACCGCGTGGTGATGACATGGGCATGAAGATCAAAGCATATCTTGAACTTTGCAAACCGCGAATCGCCTTCTTGATCGCGGTCACCGCGCTTGCCGGGTATGCCGCGCTTGCGGACAC
>JAGREB010000454.1 GCA_020446775.1 Paracoccaceae bacterium | reverse complement strand
GGCACCTATCCCCTGCCCGAAGCGCAGCTCGACCGGTTTCTCCTGCAAGTCGACATTCACTATCCCGACGAGAAGGCGGAGCGCGAGATCATGTTGCGCACGACCGGGACCGAACAAGCCGAGCCGAAGCAGGTCATGAGTGCGGCGGACTTGCGCGCGATGCAAAATCTCGTCCGGCAAATTCCGGTCGGCGACAGCGTCGTCAACGCGATCCTAAGACTGGTCCGCGCCGGACGGCCGGAAACCAGTTCCATCCCCGAAGTTCGCGAGCAGGTTTCGTGGGGCCCTGGACCGCGTGCGAGCCAAGCTTTGATGCTGGCAAGCCGTGCCCGCGCACTCCTGCAAGGCCGCTTGTCGCCATCGGTTGACGACGTATTGGCTTTGGCGCGTCCGGTGCTGCAACACCGCATGGCGCTGACCTTCGCGGCGCGCGCGGACGGACAGACGGTGCCGGCGATGATCGCGCGCCTGTGCGCCGCCGCCGACATCGCGTGACCATATTCAACTGCGATTGAACGAAAGCGATTGAACACGATCATGTCCGGCACGGCATCGGCGTCTCGAGCCAGTTTGCGGGCCCGCCTCGAACACGACGCGGAATCGGCGGCCGTCACGCTGCCCGGATTGCTGATCGCCGCGCAGCGCGTCGCCGCCAACATCAACCTCGGCAGCCACGGCCGCCGCCGGCCCGGAACCGGTGAGTCCTTCTGGCAGTTCCGCATGTACGGCAGCGACGACTCACCCGGCGCGATCGATTGGCGGCAATCGGCCAAGACCGATCTTATGTACATCCGCGAGCGGGAATGGGCGGCGGCACAAACGGCAGTCTTGTGGTCCGACATGTCGCGGTCGATGCACTACCGTTCGTCGCGCAATTTACCGACCAAAGCCGAGCGCGCCGCCGTCATGCTGCTCGCAACCGGGATGTTGCTGGTCGAAGGCGGTGAGCGAATTGTTCGGCTCGCGCCAAACGGTTCGCGCATTCGCGCCGCCTCCTCGGGCCGGTTGGCGTTGATGCAGGCCATGGACGGCCGAGTCGGTGAACTTGCGGAACCCCCGGGCGATGCGCAGCCGCATTTTTCGGCCGAACTGCCGCGTCACGCCGCCGCCGTCTTGTTTGGTGATTTTCTGCAACCGCTCGAGACCGTTCATGCATTGCTCAAGCCCCTGGCGGATCATGGACTGACCGTTCACATGGTGCAGATCCTCGATCCGGCCGAAGAAACTCTGCCGTTTTCCGGGCGCATCAGGTTCGAAGGCCTGGAAGGCGAAGGTAACGAGACGGTCGACCGCGCCGAAGACGTTCGCGGCGAATATCTCGAACGGTTGGCACGCCACCGCCGTGGGCTTAAAGCGATGACGACCTCATTTGGATGGACATTCACGTTGCATCACACCGATCAATCCCCCGAGGCGAGCTTGGTCGGCTTGCATCGCATGATCGCCGAAGGCCGGCGATGAGGCGGATCGATGCTTGATTTCGGATTCATTTCCTTCGCCTCGCCGTGGGTCTTAAGCGCGGCAATCGCACTGCCGCTGGTGTGGCTGTTGCTGCGCATCACGCCACCGGCGATCAAGCGGGTCGCGTTCCCAGCCGTTTCCCTGATGTTCGGCCTGAAACCCACCGAGCGCACGCCGGCGCGCACACCATGGTGGCTGGTGGCGCTGCGCATGGCGATTTTGGCGCTGGCGCTCGCTGGCCTTGCCCGGCCGCTGCTCGATGCCGAACAGAGTTCCGGCGACCAACCGCTCTTGATCGTACTCGATAACGGCTGGGCGGCGGCGGTCGAGTGGCCCGCACGTGTCGATACCGCACGTAACATGATTAATGCTGCCGATCGCCGCGGCCGCGACGTCGCGCTGGCGACCACCGCGCCGGCGCTGGCGGGCGAATCCGTCGCGCCGCTCGCGTTCGTCAGCGCGCGCGAGGCATTGGAGCAGTTACAGCAGGCCGCACCGCGCCCATGGCCGGCCGATCATGCGGCGCTCGAGAAATCGCTCGCGGCGATGTCGATAAAATCTCGCATCGAAACGGTCTGGATCAGCGACGGGATCGACACACCGAGACGCGCCGCGCTTGCAACCCGGTTGCGCAACATGGGCCGGCTTTCGGCCATTGAAACCAGCAGCGCACAGCCGCCCCTGATTCTATTCCCGCCGCAACGCACGGTCGGTGACGGCGGTGTCAACCGGATCGAGTTCCGGCTTGCACGCGCGGTTCGCGCAGACGGACAGCAACCGGCCATCGCGAAAAACGTGCGCCTCGCCGATAGCGCCGGCAACGTGCTCGCCCGTGCGACGCTTGAATTCGCCGCAGGCGAAGCGATGGCCAGCGCCGGCCTGTCGCTGCCGACCGAACTCGTCAATCGTTTCGCCCGTTTCGACGTCGAAGGCGAACCCGGCGCCGGAGCGACAGTGCTTGCCGACGACCGTTGGCAACGCCGTCCGGTCGGCATTGTCACCGGCAGCGCCCAAGGTTCCGCCGCGCCTTTACTCGACGACGCCTATTATATCTCGCAAGCGCTTGGACCGAGCGCGGACATCCGAACCGGCCGGGTCGACGATTTGCTGGCGCGCCCCTTGTCGTTGATGTTCGTGTCCTCGGAAACCGAACTCAGCGAAGCCGAAGCATCGGCCGCTCAAGCGTGGATCGAACGCGGCGGCGTCTTGGTCAGGTTCGCGGGACCGCGCATCGATGGCAGCGAACCGTTTCTTCCGGTCAAATTGCGCGCCGGCGGACGCAACCTCGGCGGCGCGCTGTCGTGGGGCGATCCGCCCGGATTGGGCGCATTCCCCGATCGCTCGCCGTTTCGCGCGCTCACCGTGCCGGATGACATCAAGATCAAGACACAAGTGTTGGCCGAACCGTCGCCAGACCTTCCCGACAAAACCTGGGCCAAGCTCGCCGACGGCACGCCGCTGGTGACGGCCGCGCAACGCGGCAGTGGATGGGTCGTTCTGTTTCACGTCACCGCAACGCCCGATTGGTCGAATTTGCCTCTGTCGGGATTATTCGTCGACATGCTGCGCCGATTGACGGACGTCGCGCGGGGCGTGGGCAGCGACGACGCGGGCGGCGCGCCGGCGTCGCTTGCGCCGGTCGCCATGCTCGACGGCTTGGGCCGCATTGTCCCGCCGGGCCCGACCGTGAGCGCGATCGCCTTCGATACTTTCGCTGCGGCCAAACCGGGACCACAGACGCCTCCAGGCTTCTATGGCTCCTCCGACAACCGCTTCGCGCTCAATTTGTCGCCGAGCCTGATCGATACCCATGCCGCGCCCGCGTGGCCGGCCGGCGTCGGCGAACGACTCTTGAATGAAGTGGAACGCGAGCGTGACCTCAAACCATGGCTGCTACTCGCCGCTTTGGTCCTGCTGTTGGGTGACCTTGTTTTGAGTTTCGGGCTACGGGGTTTGTTACCGCGGCTTACCCTTCCCAGCGCCCGCGTAACGGCTGCGGTCGTGGCCCTCGCGGTCATTTCGATCAGCGTGCCGGCGCTTGCGCAAAAGGATCAGCGTGCCGCCCCCCTTGATGCCGACATTGCGGCTGCGGTCCTCGAGACGCGGCTTGCGTACATCGTCACCGGCAGCCGCGATATCGACCAAATCTGCGATGCGGGCCTTGTCGCGTTGACCCGCGTGCTGTCGAGCCGGACCTCGGCCGAGATGCGCCAACCGGCGGCGATCGATTTGTCGGACCCCGCGGTCGATGCCGATCACCTGATACCCTATCCGATGGTGTACTGGCGCGTGACCGGCGGCCAGCCGCCCCCGTCCGACCAGGCGATTGCCGCCGTGAACAGTTATTTGCGCGGCGGCGGCATGATCGTATTCGACGCGCCCGATCAGGTAGGAGCAATCGGCGGCGATGCGGGCGCCACCGCCGGCGGGCGTCTTACCGAATTGGTCGCGCGGCTCGACATTCCGCCATTGATGGAATTGCGCGAGGATCACGTCCTCAATCGCTCGTTCTATCTGACCAATGGATTGCCGGGCAGGTATTCGACCGGGCCGGTCTATATCGAGCGCGCCACCAACGCCAACGATGCCGTTTCCTCGGTCATCATCGGTGGGCGCGATTGGGCCGCGGCCTGGGCGCGCGACAATGCGGGGCTACCTCTGTTTCCGATGATCCCCGGCGGCGAAACCCAACGCGAATATGCCTATCGGGCCGGCGTCAACATGGTGATGTACGCCCTGACCGGGAACTACAAGGCCGACCAGGTCCACATCCCCGCCATCATGCAGCGGTTGACCCAATGACCCGCGCCAAACATTTTGCCGGGCGGCCGTCATGCTGAGCGTCACCTTCTCGCCGCTGATTCCGCCCATGGTCCTGGCGTTGCTCGGCGCTATCGCCGTCCTCGCGGTTGGTTATGGCGCGTGGCGCGGTGCACGCGGCGTGTGGCTACGCGCGATCCCGATCGCTGCGTTGATGCTGGCTATCGCCGACCCCAAACTGGTGAACGAGCAGCGTGCGCCGTTGAATGACACCGCCGTAGTCTTAATCGACGACAGCCGCAGCCAGGACATCGACGACCGCCACGCGCGCACGAAGGCCGCGGCCGACGCGCTCGTGGCGCAGATGAACGCGTTGGGCGATCTGGATGTTCGCACCGTTACGGTCGATCGCTCCGCGACGGGTTCGGGTACGCGTCTATTCACGCCGCTCGATGGCGTCTTGAGCGATATTCCAGCGGACCGTTTGGCGGGTGTTGTGCTGGTGACGGACGGGCAAGTCCACGACGTCCCCGCGCCCGACAAGTATGCGGGCACGAAGGCGCCGCTGCACGTGATCCTGACCGGCGAACGCGACGAACAGGATCGCCGCATCCGCATCGAACGCGCCCCCGACTATGCCCTTGCCGGACAGCAGACCACAGTCAGGGTCGCGGTCGACGATGTCGGCGGCAAGGCGTTCATTCCCGTGTCCCTGTACGTCAACGGCAAAGAGATCGGCTCGCTGTCGTTCGCACCGGGCGAAGCCGCCAACTTGCCGGTCCCCATCGAGAACCCCGGCGCCAATATTGTCGAGGTCAAAGCCCAGGTGCGCGACGGCGAATTGTCGCCGCGCAACAACGTCGGCCTGGTGTCGATCAACGGCGTGCGCGACCGGATGCGGGTTTTGTTGATCTCGGGCGAGCCGCACGTCGGCGAACGCGCCTGGCGTAACCTTCTGAAATCCGATCCCAACGTCGATCTGATTCACTTCACGATTCTGCGGCCGCTCTCGAAGGACGACGGCACGCCGCTCAACGAACTGGCGTTGATCGCGTTCCCGATCCGCGAGCTGTTCGAAGAACAGTTGTTCGATTTCGACCTCATTATCTTCGACCGCTATAGCCGTCGCGGTTTGGTGCCCGACCAATTCATGGCCAACGTTGCGGCTTATGTGCGCCAGGGAGGCGCCGTGATGCTGGCGGTGGGGCCGGAGTACGCCGACAGCTTCAGCCTTTACGACAGCTCCTTGCAGGCCGTTCTGCCGGCAGCGCCGACCGGAGAGGTTTTCGGCGATGCGTACTTGCCGAGCCTCAGCCCATTGGGCCGGCGTCATCCGGTCACGGCGGACTTGAGCGGCAGCAGCGGCGGCCGCCCCGCTTGGGGGCGCTGGTTGCGCCAAGTCCAGGTCGCGGCCACAGGCGGCGAGCAATTGATGAGCGGCATCGACGGAAACCCGCTTCTGGTTTTGAACCGCGTCGAAAAAGGCCGCGTCGCGCTTTTGATGAGCGACACCATTTGGCTGTGGGGCAAAGGCTTCGACGGCGGCGGACCGCAAACCGAGTTGCTGCGCAGAATCGCGCACTGGCTGATGAAGGAACCGGA
>JAGREB010000453.1 GCA_020446775.1 Paracoccaceae bacterium | reverse complement strand
CCAAGGGCGGCGTCGTGGTGGCGCTAGCCGAAAAATTCGGGCTGCCGCTGCACTACGTCGGAGTTGGGGAATCGGCCGAGGACTTGCGCCCCTTTACCGCGCGCGGCTTCGCCCGCGGATTGATGGGCCTGAACGAAATCCGTTAAATCTCCGAGGCAGAGGTGAATAAGGTGGTGCAAATCAGTGCGCAACCGCTACAATCTAGAGGTGTACAAATCAAATAATAACGCCTTCATGGAGTTATTCTTATGAAAGCAAGAATACTTTCTTTTGTAGCGGCTCTAGCGCTGCTCACGCCCATTTGCGCAAACGCAACGGTTTTAACTTTCGAAGGCATTAATAACGCAAACGAAGGTGACGTATTGCCCGTCAATTACGGCGGTTTCACCTGGGGTCAACAGGACATCGCAACGGGGCAATATTCTGACGGTGACGGTTTAATTTTCAAAAATAATGTGCTTGGAATTTTGCCGAACGGAGCATCATCCGGCGATTGGTTCGCAGCAGCCTCGCATGCAGGAACTTCCCCTTTTAGACTATATGCGCGATCAACCAATTCGGTCGACTTTTTAAGCGCGTACCTCACCGGATCGACCGATCAAATCAACAGCGTCTTGATAGAAGGTTTTTCCGTCGCAACAGATCAGGTACGAACCTTACTCTATTCAATCGTCGTCACCCCGCTGACAGTACCTCAGCAGTACATTTTCAATTTTCTTGGCGTCAACGAGGTTCGTTTTACTGGAATCGCCGGCGGATCACTTCGAAATGCGTATATTGCACTCGATGATTTCAATTTTGAGGGGACTGCGACTCCATTTCCGTCAAATCTACTTCCGCCGGATCCAATTGCAGATGTACCAGCCCCGAGTGCACTCATTTTATTTGGTTGTGGATTGGCCGCCTTGTTTGCATTTGCATTACGACGTCTTTCCCCTGCCTAATTGAATCTACAAACGCTCATACAAGTTTAATTGTATCGAACCATTCCTCGAAACACGCGCGGCCCTGGCGTTCCATCGCCGCGCCATAACGGATCGTGTCCGCGCGGACTTGGGTCACGGTGACACCCGGCGTCGCGGCAATCTCGACCGCATGGCCGATTAGCCAGTTTTCGATCTCGCGTGCGCGCACTTCCGGGTGGCACTGGAATGCCAGCGCAATGTCATTCCAGACGAACGACTGATGGGCGCAGGCTTCGGTGAACGCCAAATTCACCGCGTCTTCGGGCAGATCGAAAGTATCGCCGTGCCAATGGAACATAAAACATTGATCGGCGGTGAAGTGGCGGCACGGCGATGTGTGGCCCGCACCCGTCAGGAACAGCGGACTCCAGCCGATTTCCTTGGCAGGTCCGGGATAGACTTGGGCCCCCAGGGCCCGCGCAATCATCTGCGCGCCCAGGCAGATCCCGAGGATGGGTTTTCGGGCAGCGAGACGCTTTTCGATGAAGGCGATCTCGTGCGCGATAAAGGGATAGGTGGCGTCGTCGGTGGCGCCGATCGGCCCGCCGAGGATCACCACCAGATCGGACGCCATCGGATCGAGCGTCGCCCACTGGGCGGTGCCGGCTTCGGCATAGCCGTAATTCCAGCCGCGATCGGCGAATATATCTTCGAGTATTCCCAGGGTCTCGAAAGCAACATGGCGAATGGCCAGAACCGATGTCATTTGTACCTATCGCTCCCAATGAAACGAGGGCGGCTCGCCGTGGAGCGGCGGCGCGGCTTGGCCGCCGTTCTCGCGGTCATGCGAGAGCGCCCAGCGCACCGACGGGAAAGCGAGGCTATCCCACGGCACGTCGTCCCACGCCACAAGTTTGGTTTCGATGCTTTCGGGGCCGGGGGCGTGTTCGGGCGACAGCATGCGTGCACGAAACACAATGTAGATTTGCCCGATCACGACGATGTTGTAGATGCCGATCAGATGTTCGATCTCGATCCGCGCGCGCGCTTCTTCCCAAGTCTCGCGCACGGCGCCTGCCTCGAGCGTCTCGCCGACTTCGAGAAATCCGGCCGGGATGGTCCAATAATCCTTGCGCGGTTCGATGGCGCGGCGCGCAAGCAAAACCTTGCCGTTGCAATGGCTGACCGCGCCGACCACCACGCGCGGATTGACGTAGTTGACGAAACCGCAGTCGCCGCACACCAGACGCGGACGGTCGTCGCCCGGCGGGGTGCGTTCGAACACCGGGCCTTTCAGCGCACTTGGTTTGGATTGTTCGGTCATGGCGGCCCCGGGCCGAACTTTTGCCGCGGGACAGTAGATCAGACTTTGATATCGAGATTACGGCCGCGGTTGGGGTCGATCGGCTGGGAGGAGGTATTCAAGTCGTGGGCATTCTGCGCTTGATCGGAAATGTGACCGACGGCGTCGCGCGCCTGCGTCTGTTGCGCGCCTTGCGCGGAATTGCCAAGCTTGTTCAAGAGGTCCGCGCGCAACGCGCCGAGAACGGATTCAAGATTTGCTTCGATGGCCATGGCGTTCGCCTCTTTTTCCAGAGGCGCGATTGTGCCCGCTCAATCAGCGCGGTGCAATGAATGCGGTCCGCTCAGGTACTGAAATTTACGTGACGGCCGCGTTTGGGATTGACCGGAAGCTCGTTCTTGTCGTTCTCGGCTTCGCGGCGGTCTTTGATTTTGTCGGCCAGCTTCTCGGCCGCGTCGCGCGACTTGGTCTGCTGCGCGCCCTGAGCCGAATTGCCGATCTTGTCGAGCAGGTTCTTGCGTTGCGCGCCGAGCGCGGATTCAAGCGTCGGTTCGATGGCCATGGCTGTGCTCCCGTTCCATTTCCCGTTCACGTATTAACGCACATTTCGGGGTGTGGGTTGCGGCCAAAGAATCCCGCGAATCCAGTGCCTTGACAGGCTTTCAGGGTCAGGCCGTCAGCGCTTCGGCTTTGGCGACGTCACCATGGCAATGCTTGAACTTCTTGCCCGATCCGCACGGGCATGGCTCGTTGCGGCTCACCTTGCCCCAGGTCGACGGATCATTGGGGTCGCGGCTGCCGGGGTCGACCTTCTTGGCAAGCGCTTGAGGCGGCTCGCGCGACGGGGGTGGAGCCGGCACGGCCCCCGCGCCGGACGTCATGCGCATGGGCTGGCGCGGCGCCAAATCCTCCGGCGGCGGTTCGCGGCGAATTTCGATGCGCGACAGCACTGCCGTCACGCGCTCGCGCAAGCCGCCGAGCATTTCCGTGAACAGGCCGAAGGCTTCGCGCTGGTATTCCAGCAACGGCTGCTTTTGACCGTAGGCGCGCAAACTGACGCCGGCGCGCAGGTAGTCGAGCTGCGCCAAGTGATCGCGCCACCCCTGATCGATGGTTTGTAAGACTAGGCTTTTTTCGACGCGGCGCATCAGGTCTGCGCCGAAGTTGGCGGCTTTCTCCGCCATCTTACGATCCGAGGCGGCGATAATCCGGTCGCGGATTTCCTCGTCGGCAATGCCTTCTTCGGCGGCCCAATCCTTGTACGGCAAATCGATCCCGAGCACGCGCAGAGTTTCCTCGTGCAGGCCGTGCAGGTCCCATTCTTCCGCCATCGCCTTCTCGGGCACGAACTTGGCGACCATCTCACCGATCACGTCGTGGCGCATATCGGCGGCCAACTGGGCGATATCGTCGGCCATCATGACTTCGCGGCGCTGATCAAAGATGGCGCGGCGCTGATCGTTCATGACGTCGTCGTACTGCAGCAAGTTCTTGCGGATGTCGAAGTTGCGCTCTTCCACCTTGCGCTGGGCGTTCTCCACGCTCTTGGTCACCCAGGGGTGCTCGATGGGTTCGTCGTCGG
>JAGREB010000452.1 GCA_020446775.1 Paracoccaceae bacterium | reverse complement strand
ACATCTCGAAATCGCGCGAGATGGATACGTTGATGGATCGCGCCCCACCCGAGGTCATCGCGGCGGCCGCGCGCGATGCCGGTTGCCGGTCGGTCGCGTTTACGTACAACGACCCGGTAATTTTCCTCGAGTACGCCGTCGATACCGCAAAGGCGTGCCATGCCGCCGGTTTGAAAGCCGTTGCCGTCACCGCCGGATACATCAAACCCGACGCGCGGGCGGAATTTTTCGCGCACATGGACGCCGCGAACATCGATCTGAAAGGATTCACGGCCGACTTTTACCGAAAACTTTGTACCGGTGAGTTGGATGCGGTCCTGGACACGATTTCCTACGTATGCCGGGAAACGCCTTGCTGGGTGGAACTCACCACACTGCTGATCCCGGGCCAAAACGACGACCCGGAAGAACTCAAGCGGTTGTCGGATTGGGTCGTGACCCATGCGGGTCCGGACGTTCCGGTGCACTTCAGCGCGTTTCATCCCGACTTCCGCATGCGGGAAACATCGGCCACGCCGCCCGAAACGTTATTCCGGGCCCATGCCATCGCTAAGTCGGCCGGTCTCAATCATGTGTATTGCGGGAACGTTCACGATTCCCGGACCGGCACGACGTATTGCACCGGATGCGGCGACGCGCTGATCGTGCGCGATTGGTATGAAATTTCGGAATGGAACCTGGATGACCGCGGGCGCTGCAATGCCTGTGGCACGGCATGCGCGGGGGTCTTCGACGGCCCGGTAGGCACATGGGGCCGCAGGCGCAAACCGATCAGGCTAGCGGGCGCGATTCACTAAGCCTTGTTGGCGAGATCGTCGAGGCTGATCGTCACATCGCTGCCTTTCGCGCCGTCATTGACGGGCGGCGGTGGAGGCGGCGGCGGACTGGGTGGCGGCGCGGGCTGGGCGGCTTCGGGCGGAATAACGTTGGCCGAAAACCGTTTCTCGGTCGATTGCTTGGCCAAATCGAAGGCACGGGTCAATTTCCGCAGGGTTCCCAACATCGCGTCGGTCGGATTTTCGTAAGCGTCGGCAAATTCCTCGACTTGGCGGGCGAGGTTGATGCAGATATCCGCAAGGTCGGGTTCGTTGATGAATTTCGCGGTCGACGCCGCGTCTTCCAATACGGTCACCAAAACCACGATTTGGTCGTGGACCTCTTTGTTGACGCGTTTTTCTTCGTACGCCTTCAGAATCTGATTGCAGACCCACCCAAGCTTTAAGCCATGACTGTCGAGACGCGCCGCCATGACGTCGGTTTGGCAGCGTTCGACCGCGCGGCTGACTTCCGCCGACGAAAGCTTCTTGCCCTCGGCTTTCTCCTTGAGCGTATTGACGACGTTGATCTGCCTGATCTTGGACGGGCGGTCGGTGCCGCGCCGCCGTTCGGGACCGACATAATCGGTCGTCACGATGAACGGAACGCGATTGAACGTGAAAAACTGCACGCGGTCGAGAATCCGGCCCGGCGCAACCGGCTTGATCAGGACGTCGTCGGCGCCCGTCAGAATCGCGCGTTTCAGATTGGCCTCGTTATCGGGCGCCAGCATCATGGTAATCATGATGAATGGATTGCGCCCGAACCGGAAATGCCGGATGTCGCGGACCAGATTGAACGTCGTTTCGTGCAAATCGTCGGCCAAAACCAATAGATCGGGCATGGTCTCGTTCATCGCCGCGACCATGTCTTCCAGCCGGTAAAAGGTTCTCGTGCGCTTGTAACCTTCGTTGCGCAAGATGGCGCGCATGCTTTCGCGCACTTGCTCGTTCGGTTCGCCGAGGAAAATGTCCAGATCGCCCTTGCGGTCGCGGTCGAATTTCCGATTGGCCGGATTGTTGTTGTTCATGCTTCCCCGGGGCATTCACGAGCCGCAACACCGACCGCTATCGTCCCATCCTCCCCTGGCACGGCAGCGATACGCATTTGCGCACCACGACAGTCTCAACCGTTGCTTAAGGCGTTTCGAGCCGCAAAGCAACCTTTCCGCGCGCCGGGCAGGCCCGGCGTCCAGGCGGATAAGAGAACTTTTCAACAACTATTTCAACACCCTAAGGGACGGCGCTGGACCGGCCCACCGTACCGGACCCGGACGGCGACTAAGGCTTTAGACCGCGCCAGTTGGCGACCGCGCGGGCCCGGCGAACGCGGCAAACCAGTTCCGCGGCGTCAGCGTCAACCAACGGGCCGCGCTTGACCATGAGCTCGACCGCCAGGTCGAGATACGGATCTTCGGCTGCACGAATTGTGTGGTTTGCCGCACCTTGCGGCCAAGGCCTGCAAACAAGGTCGGACGGGGCGGTCTCCGGACCAACCTCGGGGATATCAAGCGCTTTTAGAAACATCGGCCACTCCTCTTAAGAGGGCCGGCGTCGTTCGATCCGCTTGCGCCGACCTTTGCACGGACTCTTAAACCTCGACCGCGGCGAACCAAGGGAAACATTCGTGAAAGAGATATGGCAGATCGATGACCTAGCTGCCGTCGTCGAGGTCGATCTGGTGGTAATTGACGATCAGATTGAGCGGTCGATAGTTTCTCACCCGCGCCGCCAGCCCATCGATCATCACCGTTTCATGCATGTAGAGCATGGGCGGATCGTCGTGGAACTTCTTGAGTATGCCGCGTACGAGTGCAATGCGCTGATCGAGATCGAACTCGCTTTGCGCCGCGCGCACCGTCGAGATCACGTCGTCGTCGCAATAAAACCGGTCGCGGTCGAGGCAAATGACAAAAGGCCTCAAAGCGTCGAGACTGGGTTTGACGTTGAAATCGATGTTGTAGGCTTGGCCGTCGAAACCGCCAAAATTGACTTTGCGGATCATCTCGCTGTTGGGGATGCCGCGAATTTCGAGCGTCACGCCCACGGCCGCCAAATCCTGCGCCATGTACTGGAAGATCGCCGAGTCCGCGGCGCTGCCGCCCAGGATGGCTTCGGCGACCAGTGAAAACCCGCCGGCGTATCCGGCGTCGGCCAGCAACGCGCGCGCACGGTCGGGATCGTACGGAAACGGCTTCAGCGACGGATCGAAACCGGTCGCGAAAGACGGCGTCGCTTGGCTGGCCGGGATCGTCGCCCCGTCCAGAAAAGCTGCAATGTAGCGTTCCTTATTGACGGCGAGATTAAGCGCCAAGCGGACGCGGGCGTCCGCAACCGGCCCGCCCTTGTCCGTTAGATAGGCGATCCCCATCGCCCCTGCCCCGCGACTGATATGAGCGGTATGGCCCGCGTCCTTCAACGCGGCAACTTCTTCGGGCCCGATGACAATCGCGATGTCGGCATTATCCGACAGAACCGCTTGGGCGCGGGTGAACGGATCGGGCAACTTGATAAACGTGAGACGATCAAGCTTTGGCGCGATCCACGAGCCGCGGAACGCCGATAACTCGATTTTATTCGCCTCCCAATTTTCGACCTTGAACGGGCCCGTACCGACCGGTTCGCGGGCAAAGCCGTCGGGACCCAAGCGCCGCCATTGCGCGGGCGCAACCATGCGCGCGATCGCGAGTTCGCGCGGCAGCATGATGTTGGGAAAATGAGTGACGATATCGACGGTCAAATCATCCACGGCTTTCACCGCGGCAATCGAAGTCATGACGCGTGAGACCGACTCGCGCTTGCCCTGAGGCGAAATCAGGTATTCGAGATTTGTAATGACCGCATCGGATGTAAAAGGCTCGCCATTGGAAAACGTGACGCCGGGGCGCAAGTAAAATCGCCATGTGAGCGGATCGAGCGTTTCCCACCGCGTCGCCAGCCAGGGAATCGCATTGGCATCGTCGTCGACCAGCGTCAGCGGATCGAAAATCGCCGCCCAAATATAAATCTCGGAAGAACTGGTCGAGCGGTGAACGTTGCCGAGGGCCGCAGGTAGACTGAAGCTTGCGACGCGCAAATGTTTGTCGGCTGCGGCCGGGATCGCGCCACCGATCAGCGCGGCCGCCATCAATATCGCGCCCACCACGACGCGTTGGATGGAGATCCGAATGGCTATATTCTGCATCGGTAATATCATAAGGAACGCGTGCCGCTTCACAAGCGAGCACCACCCGTCCAGGAGCGCGTCATGCCCATCAGTACTCACGTCATCAACAGCGATTTCCAGCGCCCGGCGAAGGAGCTGATCGACAAGGTCGCGCGTCAGCATGTCGGTGTCGCCGGTTTCGAAGCCGGACCGCGCCAAGTCATGCACCCCGACATCAAACCGCTCGATCCGACATGGCGCGTTTGCGGCCCCGCCGTAACCGTCAAGCCGGAGTTTTGGTATGACCGCATGGTCAGCGAACTGGCCCCGAAATTCGTCAAGCCGGGCGACGTGATCGTGGTCGACGCCGGCGGACACACCGACGTTGCGGTCTGGGGCATGAGCATGTCGACCAGCGCCAAGGCGGCGGGTACGGCGGGCGTGGTCATCGACGGCGCGACGATGAACAGCGCGCTGTTGGCGCGGGAGCGGCCGCAACTGCCCATATTTGCGCGCGCCGTATCCGCAACGGCGACGACGTCCGACGGTCCCGGATCGATCAACATTCCGGTCATATGCGGCGGCGTGATCGTTTATCCCGGCGATATCATTCTGGCCGACAGCGACGGCGTGGTTGTGCTGAAGCCGGACGTCGCCGAAACTATCGTTCGTAACGTCGAAGCCCACGACCAACGCGCGCAAAATCCCGAAAGACGGACCAAGCCTTACTGGGAAATTCGCGGAGCCGAGGAGCGGTTGCGCGCGATGAAATCCGTGACCTGGAAATAATCGGCCGTTCGCGCCGCTTCGAGGCTTTATTCCGCCACCGGTTCTACTTTCCGGATGTGGTCACGGCATGGGGTTGCGGCTAAATTACCCGGGCGCACACCGGACAAGCACGGGAGCAAAAAGGGATGGCGTCGACCCTTCATCATCAAATCGTCATCGTTGGCGGCGGAGCCGCCGGGATCACCGTCGCGGCGGAGCTTCAACGGCACGATCACACCGACGAGCTCGATATCGCCATCGTCGAGCCGTCGGAAGTCCACTATTACCAGCCGGCGTTCACTTTGGTCGGCGCGGGCGAATACAGCCTGAAAAAAACGCGGCGCAGCGAGGCGCACCTGATCCCAAGCAATGTCAGCTGGATCAAGGACGCGGCCAGTGGCTTCGAGCCTGAAGCGAACACCGTGCTGTTGGCCGGCGGCGCGCGGCTGACTTACGATTTTCTGGTCGTCTGCCCCGGGCTGAAGTTGAACTGGGACGGGATCAAGGGCCTGAAAGAATCCGTCGGCCGCGGCGGCGTGTGCAGCAACTATTCGCCCGACACGGTCGAATACACCTGGGAGTGCATTCAGCATCTGCAACGCGGCGCCAACGCGTTGTTCACACAGCCCGCCATGCCGATCAAGTGCCCTGGCGCACCCCAAAAGATCGCCTATCTGACCGCGGATTTCCTCAAGCGCTCCGGCATTCGCCATTCCTGCAACGTTCGATTTCTAACCCAAACGCCGGCGATTTTCGGCGTGCCGTTCTACGCAAAGGAACTGGTCAAGATCGCGGCCGCGCACGGTATCGACGTGCATTACAACACCAACCTGATCGAAATCGACGCGGCCGGAAAAACCGCGACGTTCGAAATCGTCGGCGGCGACAAGAAGGGCGAGAAACTATCCCTGCCCTACGACATGCTGCACGTGACGCCGCCGCAAGCGGCCCCGGATTTTCTCAAGAACAGCCCGCTCGCCAATGCGGCCGGATTTACGGACGTCCACGCCAACTCGTTACAGCATGTCAAATACAGCAATGTGTTCGGCCTGGGCGACGCGGCGTCGACGGCGAACTCCAAAACCGCCGCTGCGGTGCGCAAACAGGCGCCGGTCGTGGTGCGCAACATTCTGCACCTGATTCACGGGACCAAGGTCGAGGAAGCTTACGACGGGTACGCGTCGTGTCCGTTGACAACCGCATATGGCAAGTGCCTGACCGCCGAGTTCATCTATGGCGGCAAACCGACACCGACGCTGCCGTTGCTGAATCCGGGCAAAGAACACCGGACTCATTGGTTCATCAAGAAATCCGGACTGCCGTTGATGTACTGGAACTATATGCTCAAAGGCTTCGAGGCGTTCCCAGGACACAACACCAAGTTTCAACCGCCGGAAGGGTAAGTCCGGCGCGCCGTTACGGCGTGCGGCGCAACTCGCGATCCATCTGGAACTCGCGCGAAGTTACGCGCGCTTCGATCGAGCGCAAGCGCTGCTCAAGGCTGCCAAACCGGTCGCGCACCCCGGCGAACGTCGAACGCATCGATGACGTGGCGCGGTCGGCGGCAGAGAGATGCATCGACAGCTTGACGTCGAACTCGTCCGCACTGGGCGCCGGGGCCGATACCGGTTTCGGATCGATCAGCCAGGACATCAGGACGTAGGCCACGATCATGACCGGCGGCGAGTAGATGGTCGCAATGATCATGGCAATGCGGACCCACTTCACTTTCCAATCGAAGTAATCGGCGATCCCGGCG
>JAGREB010000451.1 GCA_020446775.1 Paracoccaceae bacterium | reverse complement strand
TTCCGCGAGGACCTCTACTTCCGCCTGAACGTCGTCAAGATTGCGATGCCGCCGCTGCGTGAACGTCCCGGCGACATTGAACCGCTGGCGGTTCATTTCATTAAGAAGTGCTCCGAGGAAAACGATGTCCCGGAGCGCCGGTTGTCCGGGGACGCACTTGCCACGTTAAAAGCCCACAGTTGGCCGGGCAACGTGCGCGAACTCGAGAACACAATGCATCGCGCCGTTTTATTGGCGAATGGCGACGAGATCGACGCGGCGGCGATTATGCTGTCGGATGGGGTTTCGTCCGCGGATGTCGGAAATACCGGGAGTTTGGTCGGACGAACCGTTGCGGATGTCGAACGCGATCTGATCATCGATACCCTGAAACACACCCTCGGCAACCGCACACATGCAGCGCGCATTCTCGGTATTTCAATCCGCACGCTTCGCAATAAGCTGAACGCCTACGTCACCGAAGGCGTCCCCGTGCCGCCACCTGGCGCCGGCGAAGCGGCGTGACAACTGCTGGCCTTTTCTGGCCCGCTACGTGACTTCAGCCCGCCTCATTGTCTTTGACTGCGATGGTGTCCTCGTCGACAGCGAAGGCATTAGCAATCGGATTCTCGCCGATTTAATCAGCGAAGCCGGCTGGCCGATGACCACTACCGAATGCCGGAGGGCATTTGTCGGCCGACGCCTGGACGACGTGGTCAAACAGGTCGAGGAACGTCTCATGAAGCCATTGCCGGTAAATTGGTTGGAATCCTTCGAGCTTTTGCGCAACACGGCATTCCAACGGCACCTGCAGCCGATCCCCTATATCGCGGAAGCGCTGGACCAGATCGCCGCTGCTGGCCTGGCTCAGTGCGTTGCGTCGTCAGGCCAGCTCACGAAAACCCGATTCACTTTGAAACTGACCGGCCTCTCCAAGTATTTCGCCGAAAGCCACATGTTTAGTGCTCGCTCGGTGGCGCGCGGGAAGCCATTTCCAGATGTCTTCCTGCACGCGGCCGCTTCCCTCGGTTTCGCCCCGGATGAATGCGTCGTGATCGAGGACTCGGTGGTGGGCGTACAGGCTGCTTTGGCTGCGGGGATGGCCTGCCTCGGGTACTGCCCCAATGACCAGGAAGCAGGCATGAGTGAACGTGCTGAGCTTGGCGCCGCGGGGGCTCAGTGCTTCGACAATATGAGGACCCTTCCAGGACTTCTCGGTCTACCGTTCGGGTAAACCGCCCGGCGGACAATTCCCTGATCTCCATCTTTCCAAGAGCCCATGTGGATCAGCATATTAGTGGAAATGGGACCTTGAGATTTGTTAACTGATTGAATTAATTATGTTTATTCACAGAACTTGCTATTATTTCCATATTTATGGAATTATCGAAATTAATGTTCCCGGATCCGGAAATATGACGGTCAAAGCAGGCCCGGTACGGTCGGCCATGTTTCAGCGGATGGCGATTGCCGCCCTTGGCGCCTTGGCGCACGAAACCCGAATGGCCATTTTCGCAAGGTTGGCACAGGTCGGGCTCGAGGGCGTGCCGGCGGGCGTCTTGGCGAAGGAATTGGGCCTTCCCGGACCTACGCTTTCTTTCCATCTCAAGGAACTGGACCGCGCCGGATTGGTGGCGGCCCGGCGATTGGGCCGCAAGATCATCTATACGGCCAATATCTCGGCCATGCGGGCCGTGATCGACTTCCTGGCCAAAGACTGCGCCGGATTGCCAGTATCGGCCGGTCGATAGGCCGGGGCGGGCGGGCTCGGCTGCGGCGCAGACCAGTGACCGGCGAACCCGGCAAAATTTGCCCATTTAAACCCGTTGTTAACCGCGAAATCGGACTGTTCGAGCCAATGAGAAAGCGGGCGAAAGGCCACCTGAGACCGGCCTAATCCCTGCCGTTTCGGCGCCACGCCGGAGTCGTCCATCGACCCCGGTTCAGCGCGCAAGAAGGATGGCCATGGCCGAGCAAACGTCAGAAGCAGCAAATGGTGCGTCGGCACCTGCCGCGAACGTTCCGCAAACCGCTCCAGCGCCGCGCGCAGGCGCGGGTTCAGGCGTAAACGAAACCCTTCAGGGCTTTTTCGACCGCGTCGGCGCTTCGCTGCGCCGCGGCGATCTTGGATTCGCGCTTGGCCTCGTCCTGATCATGGTCGTGCTGATCCTGCCGCTGCCGCCGTGGCTGCTCGATATTTCGTTGGCATTGTCGATTACGCTGGCGGTCCTCATTTTGATGACCGTGGTGTTCATCAAGAGGGCGCTCGAATTCAATTCGTTCCCGGTCGTCCTGCTGATTGCAACGCTTTTGCGACTTGCGCTCAATCTCGCTTCGACACGCTTGATCTTGACTAATGGTCACAGGGGAACCGATGCCGCCGGCCAAGTCATCGAAGCGTTCGGCGGCTTCATCATGGGCGACAATTTCATCATCGGCGTGATCGTGTTTTCGATCCTGACGTTGGTGAATTTTATGGTCATCACCAAGGGTTCGACTCGTATCGCCGAAGTCACGGCGCGATTCACCTTGGACGCGATGCCCGGCAAGCAGATGGCGATCGACGCCGA
>JAGREB010000043.1 GCA_020446775.1 Paracoccaceae bacterium | reverse complement strand
CATCGTCACCGGTCGCACGCAAACCGCGCGCGGCGATCCGCCGGCCGCCGCTCGCGAGCGTAAGATCGAGCGCGAAGCCGACACCGTCCTCGCGCAAACGCCCGATCGCATCTCCGAATTGCTCCTGGGATCCTTGCGCAAAACACTCAAGGATGTCGTCGAACGAAGAGTCCCGGCCGCGATAAAGGTCGAGCAACACCGCGAGCCGCCGCGAACATTCGCCGACCGCGTCGGCCATCGCGACGGTGCCCGCGGCATCGCGCCGGTAAATCCACGCGAAATAGCCCTCGGGTGCGGTTTCCAGGGCGGCGCGGACGGTGCGCGCTTCACGTTCGGCGTCCTGCTGAGCGCGCTCGGCCGCCCGCCAATGGCGATGCTGGCGCCACACCAACCAAGCCGCCGGGGGGATCAACAACGCCGCAGCGGCAAGGCCGACCAGGACCGGAAGGGATAAATCCTCGATCACTGCCGGGGCTGTCCTTTCCGCCGCCCGTGCGGCGTATGACGGCGTGACTTAACGACGAATTTTGCCATATGACTCAATATACTAATGGATGGGCCGGCAGACAGAAGGATACGCATTCGCGATCTTATCCTACAATACTCTCGGCGAGGCGTCTTGGCGCGCCGGACCGGTCCATGATGGCGACGGGAGCGGAAGATCGGGATGCGGGAAACCCGTGAAGGCGATATCGAGCTGTGGTGGCCGACGCCGGTGTTCATGCATCGCTGGCCCGATTGCGCGGCCCTGAACCGCGACCTCGAGACGCTCATCCGTGCCAAGATGGAGTCGTCTCCCGGCAAGCAACGCAGCAACGTCGGGGGCTGGCATTCCGAGGAAGATCTCATGGCGTGGCCGTCACCCGCCGTCGCCCATCTCAAACAGCTGATCGAGCGCGGATTGACCGAAATCATCGGCGATTCGGTCGGTCCTCATGCGGTGCCGCAGAAATTCGCGATTGCCGCCTGGGCCAACGTGAACAAGGCCGGCGATTCCAACGACACCCACGACCACGGGAACCACGCCTGGGCCGGGGTGTATTACGTGGCCACCGGACACGCCGATCCCGACGCTCCGTCGAGCGGGCCGCTCGAGTTGCTCGATCCGCGCGTCGCGGCGTCCCGAATTCATTTGCCGAACGGGCAATTCTCCGCCGCCAGATTGCTACGGCCGTTGCCGGGGACGATGGTGATATTTCCGGCTTGGCTTTGGCACTCCGTCCGGCCTCACCAAGAGCCGGGCTTGCGGATTTCGATCGCGTTCAATGTCGCCGAGGTCCGCGCGTCATGAGCGATACCGTCTCGAACGCCACGGTCAGATATTGGTGGCCGACCCGCGTGCTCATGCGCCGGTACGCCGACGCACCGGCCGTCGCTTCAATTTTGACGTCGCTTGGGACACGCCGGGAATTCGCAGTCGACAAGCTTATCGCCGAACATACCGCGTTGCCGCCGCTGGTGGCGTGGTTTGAGCGTGCGGCTTCCGATCTCGCCAACGCCTCGCTGCAACGTGGCGCAAACGTGCCCACTTTGCGGTTCGGCATGAATCGGCTCGAGGTCAACCCGTCGGGCCAGACGCCGCGCCGCGCGCCTGCATCGTTGTTCGCGGGGATTTACTGCGTCGATCCTGGAACAATCGACGCCAACCGGCCTGAAGGCGGGTGCGTCACGTTTATCGATCCGCGCATGGGGGCGGATATGATTCCAGGTTCGTCGGCGCCTTCGATGACGGACCGCCTGATACGGCCCGCCGCCGGACAATTGATTTTGTTTCCGGGATGGCTCCAGCAGGGCTACACGGCGCCTGCAGGTCCGCAAAGCCCAGTGTGGATCGCGCTCAGGTTTCGGCCCGGCGCCGCAAACAAAGAGCCGCGCTGATTCTAATAACGATAGGTTTCCGGCTTGAACGGACCTTGCTGCTTGACGCCAATGTATTCGGCTTGGCGTGACGACAACTGAGTCAGTTTGGCGCCAACCTTGGCGAGGTGCAGTTCGGCGACTTTTTCGTCGAGATGCTTCGGCAGCACGTAAACTTTCTTGTCGTACTTGGCGCCGTTGGTCCACAGCTCGATCTGCGCGAGAACTTGGTTCGAGAACGACGCGCTCATGACGAAGCTGGGGTGCCCTGTCGCGCACCCCAAATTCACCAAACGCCCTTCCGCCAACAGAATGACGCGATGGCCGTCGGGAAACTCGATCTCGTCAACCTGCGGCTTCACGTTGTGCCACTTGAAGTTCTTGAGCGCTTCGACCTGAATCTCGGTGTCGAAGTGGCCGATGTTGCAGACGATTGCCCGGTCTTTCATCTTGCGCATGTGATCGACGGTGATCACGTCGAGATTGCCGGTCGCGGTGACGAAGATGTCGCCGACGGACGACGCATCGTCCATCGTTACGACTTGATAACCTTCCATCGCCGCCTGCAACGCGCAGA
>JAGREB010000450.1 GCA_020446775.1 Paracoccaceae bacterium | reverse complement strand
GTAGTTTGCCTGCCCGGCGTTGCCGCCCACGCCCACAATCGAGCTGATGTTGATGATGGAGCCGCCTTTGGCCTTCAGCATGGGCCGGAGGATGTGCTTGGTCAGGTTGAAAATGGATTTCAGGTTGGTGTTGATGACCTGATCCCATTGTTCTTCGGTCATGCGGAGCATCAGGTTGTCGCGGGTGATACCGGCGTTGTTGACCAGCACTTCGACCGGCCCCAGGTCCTTGACCACCTGCGCAACGCCGTTTTGACAGGCGTCGAAGCTTCCGCAATCCCATTTATAGGCTTTGATGCCGGTTTCGGCGGTGAACGCCTTGGCCGCTTCATCGTTGCCGCCGTAATTGGCCGCGACTTTGTAGCTTTTGTTCTTCAACGCGATGCAAATATCGCGGCCGATGCCGCGCGTGCCGCCGGTAACGATCGCAACTCTTCCGTCTGCCATGTGTTCATCCCCCAAAGATGATTCCGATCTTAACCGGTGTTCGGCGCGGGTTCATCCTCGCGCCGAGAAAAATCCGCACACGCGCGGTGTGTTCCGATCTTCCTCGGAAATCTTCACCTTGCCGTAACACAGGCCGTTGTCGAGATGCGCGCAACCGGCGCATCGGACCGCCGTCTTGCCGGTCATATAGCCCAGGAGTTTCATCAGCCACTGCATGGCGGGGCCCCTCGCGTGTCCGGTTCGCCGTCTTCATGCTGCCGCGCACAGAATACGATGAAAAGCGCGTTCTCGCGTCTACGCGGCACAATTAAAGCGCGTTTTGATTGACTTTGTGCGTACGCGGGATTAAAAGCCGCCACCTTTTCATGGTGCCATGAGGCGCGCGCAACCATCGCGCCCAAGCGCTTTCGAGACCGGACAACGCCTGATGCAAAGCAACGCAACCCACATCGTCAATCGAACCGCCATGACGGCGGGTGGCGGCGTCTGCGGTTATGGCGTTGCAATGCGAAATCCGTCGCCTGCCACTTCGAAGTCCCGTTTCGCCTAGCCTGACCGGCCGCTCTGCAAGCGCCGTCGGGCGCTCCCAGAGATCGAGAGCCGTGTCATGAATTTTACACCCGCGCCGTTTTCACCCGCGTTACCCCACGCCCCGCCGCGCTTCCGAGCCGAGGTGCGCGCCATGTTGCTGCTGTCCGCGCCTTTGGCCGGCGCGTTACTGGCGCAGATGGGCATGGGCACCACCGACACCATCCTGCTCGGCTCGCTGGGCCGCGATGCCTTGGCCGCCGGCGGTTTGGGCGCGGCGATGTTTTTCTTCTTCGCTGGATTGATGCAGGCCGCCTGCGGCGGCATCGGCATTCTGATCGCGCATGCACGCGGCGCCGACGATCACGCCCGCATCGCGCCGATATTGCGCGCCGGGTTCGCGCTTGCCGCGGTCCTGACCGTTCCGGTCGTCATCGCCATGGCGGCGATCGAACCCATGCTCGACGTGATCGGCGAAGCGCCTGAACTCTCCCGCGCCGTCGCGCGCTTCGATCGCGTCCTCATGCTGGGCGCGCCGGCGGCCTTGGCGCTTGCGGCGTTGCGCATGTACCTCGCCGCCATGGACAAGCCCCGGTACGTGCTGCTGGTCGCCTTGGGCGGGCTCGCGGGAAATGCCGTGCTCAACTACGGCCTCATTTACGGCGCTTGGGGATTGCCGGAACTCGGCTACCTGGGTAGCGCCACCGCAACGGCCATCGCCGTGTGGAGCATGCTGACGGTGACGGTGACCGCCATTTGGCTGACGCCGTCCCTCAGGCCGCATTTCCCGAACGGCATTTTCGCATGGCATGGCGACGACACTGCGATCCTGAAAGAACTGTTCGCGCTCGGCTGGCCGATCGCCATTACCACCGGCGTCGAGGCCGGGCTATTCGTGGCCGGATCGCTGATGATCGGCACCCTGGGCACGACGCAACTGGCCGCGCATCAGGTGACGATCAACATGGCCGCGACCGCGTTCATGGTGCCGCTCGCCATCAGTCAGGCGGCCAACGTGCGCGTCGGGTATCACATCGGCAGCAAGTTGCCCGCC
>JAGREB010000449.1 GCA_020446775.1 Paracoccaceae bacterium | reverse complement strand
CCAGCAGCGCATCGAACTCGGCCAGAATGCCGATGACCGGTCCGCCGCTGCCGTAGGTGGCGACAAACGCCGTCGGCATGCCGGCGATCCCGGCTTCGACCTTGAAGCCTTCGGCCGTGAGCAGGTCTTGCAATTCCTGCGACGACTTGAACTCGGCCAAGCCCGGCTCGGCGAAGGTCCAAATGTCGCGATTGGCTTTGGCCAATACGTCGGTGCGGCTGTCGATGAATTTGATCGCGCGATTTTTCAGCGCAGCGGTGTCGGCGGCCAGTGTGGCCACCGGCGCGGTGAGGGCGGTCGACAGCAAGAGGGCTGCAATCGTGAGTCTCATGGTCATGGCTCCAGACTTTTGCGTATTGAATTTTGCGTCATGCGGCAGCGGCAGTGAACCCCCAATCCGTGGGATCATTTCACCAGCTTGCCGTTTTCCACCCACGTTTCACCGCCGGCGGTGATGGTGCAATTGATGAACATGTCGCGCCAGCGGTAGTAGGTGCCCGGCACCTTGCCGCCCACTTCCTCGTTGGCGCCGATCCCGAGCCGAACGACCCCGTCGCCGTAGCCGTAATAGGGCACCCACGGATCGATCTCGGGCACGGCGAGCACGGGATTGAAGCCGAGCCCGAATTCACGAAACGCACGAGCGGCTTCCGGAATGCGGTCGAGTTCGGCGCGCGCGTGTTCGGCGCCGGACGTGGCGTCGACGGCGGTGATCTTGCCGTTGGTGAACGTCAATTTCAGTCCCTCGACCGTGCGGCCGCTCCACCGCGACGGCGGATAGACGATGACGCCATTGACCGTCTCTTCCATTGGCGCGACGCGGATGACACCCGGCGGTATCTCGACCTCGCGGTCGAGGATGCCGGCGGCTTGGCGCGCGCGCGCGGCAGATGCATCGCCATCTTGGCGAATGACATGACGCTTGCCGATGTCAAAGGTCAGATCGGTGCCGGCCGGTGTCGTAATGTGTACAGGGCCTTTACGCATGGCCGCCTCGAAAGCCTGCTGCCGTGCGGCAATCGCGCCGTAATCCGCGTCGAGGATCGCGGCTTGGTAAACGGCATCGATGGTCTGCATCGCCGGCGGCGGCTGGCCCGGCAAGACGGTGACGCCGTTGAGTCCGAAATCGTTCCCCAACGGGCCATAGGGATCGGTCCAATGAAAATGGATCGTGCGGCGCGGGCCTTTCTTGGTCTCAAGCAGAATTTGAAACGCCTTATACGCCGGATGCGCGGGATTGGTGCCGGGCAGCATGATGCCGACGTCGGCGTCTTCCAGCATCTCAACGTAGCCGTCGCGGCTCGCTTCGAGGCCGGCCTTCAAGGTGCCGCGTTCCCAGTCTTCTTGATATGGGGTCTTGAGAACGTCGATCACACCAAGGTCGACGCCGCCGGCTTTCATCACGGCGTAGCGGATGTGCGGAATGAACTCGTTCATGAAACCCGGCATCGCCACCGAGACGACTTTCTCGCCCGGCCGCAACTGAAGCTGTTCGACAATACGTTCGGCAATAGCCTGGTAATGGATACTGTTTTGCGGCAACAGGCCTGCCTGGCCGAATGCTTGACCCGCCATCATCGCGGTTATCAAAGTCAGGATATATTTCACGCGCGCGTTCCCCCATGTCCCGGCCACGAGTTTATCGTGCCGCTCCTGAAAATGAACCGGGGCAATCGCCTTGGCATTTGCGACATGGGACGCAGGCGTAGCTGGACGATGACCGCCGATTCGTTTCGATTGCCGTGCCATTGTCGCGTATTTATGTCCCGCGCCGGCCGTGGCGACAGTCTGCTAACGTCATGGAAACACGGCAAAAGCCGGGG
>JAGREB010000448.1 GCA_020446775.1 Paracoccaceae bacterium | reverse complement strand
CCGATGGGGCACGAAGCATCGTCGTTCGACCGCGAGAACATTCCGGCGTTAGTGTTCGCAAGCCGCGCCACCTCGTCGTTTCCGGGCGCGTTCAATCCAATGCAGTTCAAGGAAATCGACAGATTGTTGGTGGAGCGCCGCCTTACGTGGCGGACGCGCGCCGATTTCCTGTTCCAGAATTTCCGGCCCTATTTGATGAACGACCTGAATCCCTCGGATGCGGCGTTCATCGACGGCAGCGTGCTGAATAACAAGCCCTTCGCCCTGGCGATTGCCGCAATCGGCGGGCGGCCCGCATTTCGCCATGTTGACCGCCGCTTGCTTTATATCGACCCGCATCCGCAGGGCGCGGAGAACCGCAATTGGGGCCGCGTGCCCGGGTTTTTCGAAACCATCAAAGGCGCGCTGTCGGACATTCCCCGCAACGAACCCGTGCACGACGATCTCGCCTGGGTGAATGCCTATAACCGCGATATCCGGCGCATGCAGACGGTGATCGACAGCGCGCGGTTGCACATTCGCGCCATTGCCGATGCTATCGCTGGCCAAGAACTCGACGGCAAAATCGA
The DNA here is from genome assembly GCA_020446775.1 of Paracoccaceae bacterium. Lineage (GTDB taxonomy): Bacteria > Pseudomonadota > Alphaproteobacteria > Rhodospirillales > Rhodospirillaceae > VGEM01. The sequence goes on along the minus strand of JAGREB010000448.1, from coordinate 7,743 downwards.
CGTGGGGATGCTGGCCAAGTTTCGCGATCAAGCCAACAATCGCGCGCGGCTCGAAACCGGGTTTGCCTACGAGGGCTATCTCCGGCTCAAGCTGACGGCGGTCATCGAGGAAGTCGCGCGGCTCGTGGTCGAATCCTGCGGGCACAGCCGCGATTCAAAGAACGCGGTCCGGATCGCGCAAGTCATTCAACACTGGGCGACGACTTCCGGCGTGGTGCCGCCGTCCAACGAGTTACTTAAACCCTACGAACCGGGCAGCGGCCAGATCACCCCGTGGGTCAGGTTCCTGCTGCGCTTCGATCTCGGCTATCGCCAGCGCCGCGTCAGGTTCGTGTTGCGCGCGGTCAACCAATTCTACACGCGCCTCAAGGATCCCAATTTGGCCGGGCTCAAGCCGGAACAACTCGACCGCATCAAGGCCGGTCTTTACGATGCGCTCGGGTTCCTGCAACCGATCGCCACGCACGCGCCGGCCGGTGCGGAAGGCCGGCACGGCGCCTTGTCGCACACGACGGTCGAGAAATTGAAAGCGATCGACCGCATGTTGTGCAACGGCGATACCGTCGACGTTAAGGCCGTTGAGCAGAACGCCGCCATGATCGACGATTCCCTATCGGCGGTCGGCGCCGACATGGCGCTCGAGACGTTCAACACCCGGACCGATACGCTGTTGATATCGCTGATCGACGGCGGCGAGGGCCCGCCGTTGCCCCAACCGGTGCGCCGGGCGGTGATCGAGCACTACATCGGCTTTGCGGTCTGGGACGTGCTGACGTTTTCGGTGACCAACTGGCGCGATCTCGATGAGTTCGATGAAATCCGGGTCGACCGCGTCAGCCCCAACGATTCCCAGATGTTGCGCAAGGGCGGCGCGTCGGCAACGTTGAAAGGCGTGCAATTCTATCACTTCGGCGCCTTTTTCAGCCTGCAATACCGGCAAAACGACTATCTGTGGGGCCGCCTGCACGCGGCCGAGCGGCTCATCGATATCGTGATCGATGCCGCGCGGTTGGAGGACGCCGACGGCGACGTCGATATCGCGGCCATCAAGAAGGCGGCGCTCGGCGCGATCCTCGACGAGGAAGAAAAGCACTTGAGCGGCTGCCAGGATTTGATTGCCGAATTACGGCGCGATCTTGCCGCACTCTAGGCTTCGGATTATTGATGCTTGTGCCCCGCGTGAACGCCGCACTAACCTCGAACCCAAGGCAACATCATGGATGGATCGATGCGGCGAACTGAAATGATCCGCCGGACCCTGCTTGCGGCCCTTGGTGGCATGGCGCTGGCGCTTTCCGGCTGCGACCAGGATTCGCGGCAGCAAGAGGCGGACTCGGGCGGCGGCAAAGTCTTGCGCGTGGGCATCGTCACGTTGCCCGCCGACCGCGGTTACCCGTGGAACACGACCGGCATCCCCAACATCTTCACCCACCGCACCATGTTCGATGGCCTGACCTACGTCACCGAAGACGGCGAGGTTGAACCCTTCCTGGCGACATCGTGGGAGCATATCGACGATCTCACTTGGCGGTTCAGGCTGCGCGAGAACGTGAAATTCCAGAACGGCAAGCCATTCACGGCCGACGACGTCGTGTTTGCCGTCAATCACATGGTCGACCCGGCCAATGTTATCGATCTCACCGCGCGCGAGCTGGCCGATTTGGCCTCGGCCGAGGCCGAAGACCCGGCCACGGTCCTGATTCATACCCGGCGGCCGTCACCGCTGTTGCCGGCGGCTCTCGAACTGATGGTGATCGTCGAACCGGAACACTTTCAGCGCCTGGGCCGCGAGGGATTTTCGCTCGAGCCGATCGGTACCGGGCCTTTCAAGCTGGTCAAGTGGACCGCCAATGGCGCGGAATTCGACGCCTTTACCGAATCCTGGCGCGCACCCAAGGTCGACAAGCTGATCCTAACCGAGATCCCCGAGAAATCCGCCCGCATTCAGGCGTTGTTGTCGGATCGCATCGATGTCGCCGTGTCGCTCGGTTACGAGGACATCCAGTTGATCGAGCAAGACGGGGGCAAGAGTTTCACCGGCAAGGACGCCGGCGTGCTCGGCGTGACGTTCGTGCTATCGAAGCTTCCCGACGGTCATCCTCTTAAGGACAAGCGCGTACGCCAAGCGCTCAACTATGCCGTCAACAAGCAGGCATATATCGATACCGTCTTCGGCGGCCAAACCGTCGTCGCCAGCCAGCCGGCGGTGGAATCGTCGTTCGGCTACAATCCCGACCTCGAGCCTTATCCCTACGATCCCGAAAAAGCCAAGGCGCTGCTGGCCGAAGCAGGATTCGCCGACGGCTTCAGTTTCGCGATGGATGTCCCCACCGGCGGCGGCGCGGCATTGGAAGAAACCTATCAAACCGTCGCCGCCGATCTCGCCAAGGTCGGCGTCAATCTAACCCTTCAAGCGATCACCGTGCCGCAACTCAATCGCGGCGTGTTGCAAGGCGAATGGGCCGGCGAAGCCTTCGGCATGAACTACAGCGCGCAGCGTACCACCGATTCCCTGCGCACGATGAAACTGCATTCGTGTATCCATCCGATGGCATGGTTCTGCGACCGCACCATCCAGCCGGTGATCGAACAGGCGCTGCGCACCGGAGATCTCGACAAGCGCCGCGAACTTTCGCGCCAAGTCATGGCTTATTATCACGATATCGCGCCCGCCATCTTCTTGCACCGCATCGTGACCTTCGAGGGTTTGAGCGCGAAGATTCGGAACTACCGTTCCGACGTCAACGTCATCCGCTACGACAAGATCGAGCTGGCCGACTGACGCCGCATGACAGCCTTCGCGTCGTTGATCGCTGACTTCGCTGCGGCGTGGTGCGCCAATGACGCGCCGGCCGTGACCGCATTGTTCGATACCGGCGACCCCGAAGTGGCATGCTTGTTCGCCGACGCCGTCGACCCGGCCATCGGCGCGGCAGCCTGCGCGGCGGCGGTCGAAGCGCGTTGCGCGGCCATCGGCCAACATGTCTATACGCCACGTGAAATCCTGACGCGCGATCTCGGCCCCGATCTTGCCGCGGCGTTTTTTCTGATCGAACGAGCATGGGTCGCCCGTGCAGGAACCGACCACGCGGGAACCCGCCTCGGTCAAAAAGCGCGGGCGACGCTGGTCGCGCGGCGGATCGGTACGGCTTGGCGCATTGCTCACTATGCCGAAGCGCCCGTTGCGCCGCTGCTTGAGCTTCAGGCGTACTATCAGAACGTCGCCGCCGACGGACTTGATGCAATTCCGCCGCGTCCCTGGGCAAAAACCTCGCGGAGCCCATCATGACCGCGAACGCCGCCGATACGGCCGGAAAAGCCGAGATCGTCGCGTTGGTGGAGCGCTACGTCGGATATTCGGAAGGCATGAATTTCGCCGCAAAGCGCGCGCTGTGGGACGGCGACGAGCCCGCGCCGCTATTGATGCCCGAAGAAGCGCCGGCGCCGCTGATCGGCTGGCCGGCGATCGACGCCTATTGGGCCAAGTCGCGGGTGGTGATGGAAACGCTGAAATCGCGCACCGCAAATCACCGCGTCCGGCTGATGTCGCCTGACATCGCGCTTGTTACCTACGACATGCGTTGGGTCGCGACGCTTGCCGGCCCCAAAGACGTGCCGCGCAAGCCCATCGCGGCCGATGTACGCGTGACGGCGTTGCTCCGCAAGAAGCCCGATGGCTGGCGGTATTTTCATCTAATGGAAGGCCCGATCGATCTTGCGGGTATGACCCGGCTCGCGATGCAGGCCGTGGCGGACACGCTGTCGCGGCGCTAGTTCTCGTCGACGTCCAATATGTCGTAGCGGAAGTTGTCGTTCCACGGCGCCCAATTTCTGACGCGCGGGTTGACGCCTTCGACGCTGACGGCCGGATAAAGAAATAAGCTCGACGCCACGTCGTGATACCGCCGCACGATTTGGCGGGTTAGTTCGGTGCGTCGCTCGGCGTCGAAGGTGGCGCGGGCCTCGTCGATCAATCCTTGAATCTCCGGATCGCAAAACCATTTCGCCGGCCAGCTACAGGTGTGGCGATTGAACGAGCGCATGGCATCGAGCGACGGCGCAGTGGAAAAATCCGTCGAGATGGCAAGGCCTTTCCAGCCACCGACCGTCATGTACTTGATGATCTGGCCCAGCGTGACGTTGCGAACTTCCATGTTGATGCCGACGCGGGCCAGATCGGCGGCGACCTGCTGCGCGACGGCGGCGTCGGCCGCCAATTGGCCGGTGGGTCCTTCCTTCACAAAGCTGAAGCCGTCGGCATATCCGGCCTCGGCCAATAGCGCGCGCGCCCGGTCGGGGTCGTAGGGGTAGGGCTTGAGATCCGGATCGTAGCCGACTTCGCCGGGCGCGGCGGGACCGCTCGCCGGTTTGGTCAGCCCGCCTAACAGCCCGTCGACAATTGCTTGGCGATTGACGGCATAGTTTACCGCCTGGCGCACGCGCACGTCGCGGAACGGCGAATTCTCCGACACAGTGTCGAAGGCGATGATCATCACCCGTGTCGGGTTGCGCGGAGAAATCATGAAGCCGTCGGCCTCAAGCGCCGGAATGTGATCGATGTTGATGTTGGTGGCGACGTCGACGCGCCGGGTCTGCAGCGCTTGCAAGCGCGCGGTCGCTTCCGGCAACGCGAGAACTTCCAACGCATCGACCTTGGGCGCGCGCCAGGAGTCCGTGAAGGCCGACAACAACGCCCGCTCCGGCCCCCAGTCGTCCACTTTGAAGGGCCCGGTGCCGATAGGATCCAACGCGAAGCCGTCGAGGCCCAATTCGGTGAAATGACGCGGCGCGACGATATTGATCCCCGCCAGATAACGCGGCAGGAAGATTTCGGGTGCGCGGGTCGTGATCTCGACCGTCAGATCGTCGATCACCCGCGCGCCCGAAATGAATTCGACATCGCGGGCGACGGATTGAGCGATTGCGGCATCGCTGATCAAAAAATCGAGCGTGACCTTGACCGCTTCGGCGTTGAACGGCTCGCCATTCGAAAACGTCACGCCGGGCCGCAGATGAAAATGCCATGTGGTCGGGTTGACCGGCTCCCACGACGTCGCCAAACCCGGATGCATGGCGCCCTCGTTGTCGATCACCACCAAGGGATCGAACAGCGCGGTGAAGAAAATATAAGGCGTGGTGGCGGTGGTCTTGTAGGGATTGCCGCGCGCCTCGGGCAACACCGTCGTGCCGAGCCGGAAGGTCTTCGCGTCGATGGGCGGCGCGAGAAGGACGGCGGCAAAAAGTATCGATAACCAAACCAAGAGCTCGCGCAGAGAACGGTTTCCTTCCCCCGGCGTGGGGAGGGTCGCGGCCCGAAGGGGCGCGGGGTGGGGGAACGCGCGGTATCTGCAATTCAAGATCATCACCCCACCCGCTCGCTCACGCTCGCACCCTGCCCATCGAGGGGAGGGAGATTTAAACGAAACTTGGGTTGCCTAAGCATCTTAGTTCACCACCAAATTCTGGTAGGGGATAATTCCGTTGGCTTGATCATACCCGGACAGTTTCGGGCTGACGCCGTCAAGCCCCAGCTGTTCGAACAGCACAATCGCCGCCGCGTTGTCGTGATAGAAGCGCAAGACCTGGTGGACAAGTTCCACCCGCTTGGCCGGATCGAAGGTCGCTTTGGCTTCTTCGATCACCGGCTGGATGGTGCTGTCGCAAAACCACGCATGCCGCCAGCTGCACGAATGCAAGCGGAACGGGCGCAGCGTATCGCCGGTCGGCAGGGTTTCGTATTCGAAGCCGAAGGCCTCGCTCACCCATTCACCGTTGACCACGCCTTTGACGAATTGCGACCACGGTAGCGGCCGCACCTCCATATCGACGCCGACTTTGGCAAGGTCCGCCGTGACCGCCTCGATCGTCGCGCGAATGTGGCTGCCGCTGGTTCCGGCCGACATGACGCTGGTGAAAGATAAGCCGTCGGGATAACCGGCCTCCGCCAGCAACGCCTTGGCGCGTGCGGGATCGTAGGGGTAAGGCGGAATGGCCGGGTCGTACTCGGGGTATTCGTGCGGCGTGATTTCACCGGTCGGTTTGACAAGCCCACCCCACAATGCCTGGGCGATGGCCTCGCGGTTGATCGCCATGTTCAGCGCCAAGCGCACGCGCGCGTCGGCAAGGGGGCCGCCGGCTGTCTGGCGCAGGGCGATGACTTCGACCGAAGACGCGGGCCGCGAATAAATTGTCATGCCGGCGCCTTCGACGGTGGCGATATCCTCGGGGCCGAGCTCCGACGCCACGTGAATTTGGCCGCTGAGAAGTGCGGCGATCCGTGCGGCGGTTTCCGGTAGCGCGCGGATTTCAAGCTTAGCCGCTTTCGGCGCGCGCCAGGAATTTTCGAACGCGGAAAGGTCGATGCGCGCGTCGCCCCAATTGTCCACCTTAAACGGTCCGCTGCCGATGGGATGCAGCGCGAAGCCGTCGCGGCCAAACTCGGCCCATGCGCGCGGCGGCACGATGGCGAAAGTTGTCAGGGTGCGTGCGAACTGCGGGTCGGGCGCGACGGTGGTGAATTCCACGGTGTAGTCGTCAAGTGCGCGTGCCCCCGCGAAATTGCCCATGTCGTTCGCGACCGAATCTTGCATGGCAGCCGGGCTTTTCAGGTAGTCGATGGTCGCCACCACGGCGGCGGCATCGATTGGTTCGCCGTTCGAGAAGGCCGCGCCTTGGCGAACGGTGACTTCCCAGGTGTTTGGCGAGGTATTGCGCCACGCGGTCGCCAGCGCCGGCACCGGCGCGACGCCGGGGCCGAGCATGGTCAAGGTGTCGTAGACGGCGCGCCACGTGTACCACGCGGTGCGCGAGGTCGAGGTGTAGGGATTACCGGCCAACGGCGGCAGCGACGCCAAACCGACCCTCACCGGTTTGGGCGAAAGTTCGGCCCATGCGCCGGTGGGCGCGATCAGGCACGCACCGACACAAACCGCGATTGCTTTCAGTATTTGCAACTTACCGTCCTCATCGCATTCGGCTGCCCGGCACAACGGCCCCTCGAACTTATCGACCTATGCGGCCCTCTGACAAGCGCGCACGGTTTTGCGAATTTTGCCCAAGCCCTTGGTCCGCCACACAAAAATCTGCCGATTCCACACCGGTTTTTGTTATAGTCGCTCCAGCGTGGCGACATTTCGGGGCAACTTCGGGGCGCGCGGTGCGGACATACGCAGATGTGATCGTGAAGGCGGCGCTGGGCCTGGCCGGAATATTGGCTTGGTCGGGCGCGTCCGCGCAATCGTCGACCCAGCTGGATTCACTGGGTGACTACGCTTGGCAGACGCGGGTGTCGACGGCGCTCGATTACAGTTCCGGCAAGTACGGCGAGACGACCGACACCGAAATCGTGTTCGTGCCGTTGACGGTGCAGGCGGCCAAGGGGCCGTGGACGCTCAAGGGGTCGATGGCGTGGATGTCGGTCTCGGGCCCGGCGTTGATTCTCGACGGCACCGGTGCGGGCTCGGTCGGTGGCGGCACCGACCGTACTGTGAATGGCCTGGGCGATCTCAATTTGTCGCTGATGTATTCGCTTGAACAGCTTTACGACCAGGGCGTCTATATCGACCTGACCGGGCGCGTGAAGGCGCCCACCGCCAGCTTCGACAAAGGCCTCGGCACCGGCGAACTGGATGTCGCTGCGCAGTTCGACATCGCCGCGGCGGCCGGGGATTTCCTGCCTTTCGCCACGCTTGGTTATAAATGGAACGGCAGCCCGAAGAACCTGCCGCTGCGCGACGTCGCCTA
>JAGREB010000447.1 GCA_020446775.1 Paracoccaceae bacterium | reverse complement strand
CGGAAGTAGAGGTCCTCGCGGAATTGCTTGGCCTTGACGGTTTCTTCCATGTTGCGGTTCGACGTGGCGACGATGCGCACATCAACCTTGACCGGTGCATTGGACCCGATCCGCACGATTTCCCGCTCTTGGATCGCGCGCAGCAACTTGGCTTGAAGCTTCAAGTCCATCTCGCTGATTTCGTCGAGCAAAAGCGTGCCGCCGTTGGATTCTTCAAATTTGCCGATCCGGCGAGCGACGGCACCGGTAAAAGCGCCCCGTTCGTGGCCGAACAATTCCGATTCCAGCAATTCGCCCGGAATAGCGGCGCAATTCACGGCGACAAAAGGCCGGTCTTTACGCGGACTGGAGCGATGGAGAAAGCGCGCCACCAGTTCTTTACCGGTTCCAGACTCGCCGGTAATCAAGACGGACGCTTGTGACCCGGCCACTTTCTTCGCCATGTCCATAACCCGGTCCATGGCCGGGTCGCGATAGACCATGACGTCGTTTTCTTCCGCGACGGCCTGAAGCACGGCCGCGATCAGTTCCGCGTCCGGCGGCAACGGAACGTATTCCTTGGCGCCTGCTTTGATGGCTGAAACGGCGGCCCGTGGATCGTTTTCGATGCCGCAGGCCACCACCGGTACGTTGATACGCTCGGACTTCAGCCCGTCGATCAATTCGGCCAAATCGAGCGTAACGTCGGCCATAATCACGTCGGTCCCCTGACCGCCGCGCGCGATCTCAAGGCCCTGCGCGATTGAATCGGCTTGCAACACCTTCGCGCCGCGCTGCATCGCGATCCGGCTGGCCGCGCCGATTTGTCCGCCCAAAGATCCGATAATCAATAGCCGCATGTGAAACCGTCTATCCGTTCGTCACTGCCGCCGTCAACGCCACTTACGCGGCGCTTGTTTCGACGAATTCGACCTTTTGGCCGGGCGGCAAAAGGCCGTTGAGGTGCAATTCAAGCTTGCGGACGTTGTCCTTGCGCGCGATCGCGAGCAATCCAGCCAGCTGGATTTCCGCAATAACCCGTTCTTCCGCCAGGTTGCGTTCAAGCTTGCCGGCGAGGGGCGACAAAACCAGATTGGCGAGCAACGCGCCATAGAGCGTTGTAAGCAGCGCCACGGCCATTGCCGGGCCGATGGCGCTCGGATCGCCCAAACTCCCCAGCATCTGAACGAGCCCGATCAACGTGCCGATCAGTCCCATGGCTGGCGCGAACTCGGCGGCCTTGCGGATGACCGCGACGGCGCGCAATACGCCCGTCTCGATGCCGGCGAATTCTTCCCGCATGACGCTTGCGATATCGCTTTCGTTCAGGCCGTCGACGACCAAGCCGAGGCCGTGATGCAGAAACGTCTCACGCGACAACGCTTTCAAGGGTGAACCCTGCAATTTCAACACACCGTGATGCCGGGCAACGTCTGCCAATTCCAGCATGGTGTAAGCCGTATCGCGTGCGTCACGGTCGCGCGTGATGACGGTGTCTTTCAGTGCCGACAATCCCCGGCGCAAATCGGAAAAGCTGAAGCTTACGGTGGTCGCTGCCGCCGTGCCGCCGACAACGATCAAGAATGCTGGTGCGTCGAGGAAAGCAGTCGGTGTACCGCCGATCACAACGGCCAACGCGAACAGGATGATCCCGGCGGTCAGTCCGGCGACGGTTGCGCCGTCGAACTTCATTGCGCGAGGCGCGGCGGTGATTTCGACCGGTTCGGCCATAATCATTTTTCCCAATCGTACGCGGGCCAGGTCCGGTCGGCCACGTTAACTCTTGTTCTGAGTTTTGATGATTTCCGTCATCGTGATGCCAAGGCGATCGTCGACCACGACCACTTCGCCGCGCGCGACCAAGCGGTCGTTCACATAGATGTCGATGGCTTCGCCGACCTTGCGGTCAAGTTCAACCACGGCACCGCGGCCGAGTTTCAGCAACTCGTGCACCTGCATCGACGACTTGCCGAGAACCGCCGATACGCGGACCGGGATGTCGTAAACTGCTTCAAGATCTTGAGCGGAGCGCGGTTTGTCGGGAATGTCCGTAGGCGGTTCATCCCAATCGTCGTCGCCGTCACTCTCATTCGAGGGGCGAGTGTCCTTCAGCTCGTTGAGAGCCAACCCGCCGTCGTCTTTCTTATCGTCATCTGACATAGGTTCGTCTGCCATTCTCTTCTGTCCGAAGGGCTTTGTGTTCGCCGCTCCGGCCCCCGTGCGGTATTACGCTTCGCTAGTTTGCAACGCACTTTCCGTTTGTTGTTCGTTCTCTAAGATCGAAGTATCAGCCTCGTCGTTTGTTTCCAACTCAGGTGCCGTCTCGCTGGCGCCCTCGGTGGTGCCCTCGGCGGTGCGGTGCGCGCGATCCTGGTCTGCCGCGCGGTCCAGCGCATCGAAATCCAAATCGCCGAAATTCGCGGAGATGATATCTCGGATTTCGTCCCAAATTCGCGCTTCGCTTCGATCGGCGCCTCCGCCTACCCATTCAATCCGGCAATCGCCCGGCTGGAGATCATAATCCGGAACGACGGCGAAACCACCCTGGAAGCCCGCGCGTTCGAACGATTTGCTGACGCGGTCTTCGACTTCATTTGTGATCAGGTTGTGGACCCTGATGACCAGTTTCGGCTCGCCCAGAACGACGGGGAGGACCTGCTTGACGAATTCGCCGATATTCTCCGCCGCATGCTCCACGGCGTAGTGTGGAACCACCTTGCGCAAGACCGCCGACAAGAGTCGCATTGCCGTTTCGGCAATCGCGCCGTTAGACTCTTGCTGCTGTTCGTTGATTTCGCCGAGCCGTTCGCCGATCAGCGCCATCGCGTCTGCAATGTAATGCTCGCGCGCGGTCGCGGCTTCTTCAAGCGCTGCGGCATGTCCGGCGATATGCCCTTCTTCGCGCGCGGCCTCGAGTTCGGCCTTGGTGAAGGTGGGCTCCGGCGGTTTGACTTCCGCTGGCGCGGCAGGCTCCTTGCCGGTTGATGCGCCTTGGTTTGCCTTTGCCGCGGCATGGGCTTTCGCTTCCGCGGCTGCCCGCTCGGCCGCCAGCTCGGCTTTGCGCTTTTCGCTCGGCAAATAAAGGCGGTTCGGGTCGTCGAAGGACCTGTCGAACGTAAATCTTTTCGATGCTGTGTGTGGGCGTGCCATTTTTCTTTTTCGAGCGCGTCGCCGCTAGTAGACGAGCTCGTCTTCTTCCTTGCCTTCCGAAATTGTGATCTGACCAGAATTGGCCAGCTCCTTCGCCATAGTGACGACGGCGGATTGCGCTTCCTCGACATCCCGCAACCGGACCGGGCCCAGCGCATCCATATCGTCCTTGAGCATCTTCGCCGCGCGGCCCGACATGTTCGAGAAGAACAGGTCTTTGACCGCGTCCGACCCGCCTTTGAGGCTGAGGCCAAGCTTGTCCTTCTCGACATGCCGGAGCAACGTCTGCACCCCGGCCGTATCGAGACGGGCCAAGTCTTCGAAGGTGAACATCAATTGCTTGATCTTCTCTGCCGATTCGCGGTTGCGTTCTTCGAGCGCGGTAATGAACCGGCTCTCCGTCGACCGATCGAGATTGTTGAAGATTTCGGCCATCATTTCGTGTGAGTCGCGCCGCGCGGTCCGCGCCAGGTTCGACATGAATTCCGTGCGTAGCGTTTTCTCGATGCTTTCCAAAACATCCTTTTGCACCGCTTCCATATGCAGCATGCGCATGATGACTTCCATCGCGAATCCTTCAGGCAGAAGTCCGAGAACCCGCGCGGAATGATCTGGTTTGATCTTCGACATCACCACAGCGACGGTTTGCGGGTATTCGTTCTTCAGATAGTTCGCCAGTACCTGCTCATGAACATTGCCGAGTTTGTCCCACATCGTGCGGCCGGCCGGGCCGCGAATTTCTTCCATAATCAGGGCGACGCGATCTTTGCCCAAACTTTTCGTCAGTAGTCGCTCGGTCGACTCATATGAACCGATCAGCGAGCCGGTATTCGAGATCGCATCGGCGAAGTCGACGAACAGTCGCTCGACGATATTGGCGCCGATGGTGCCAAGGTTCGCCATGATCTGCGAGAGTTCCTTGATCTCGTCGTCTTCCATCATCGAGAACAGCTTGGCCGCCTGCTCTTCGCCAAGCGATAGCATCATGATGGCCGCCTTTTGCGGTCCCGTCAGACCCCGGTAATCCTCTTTCACGCGAGCCATGCGCGAACTCTCCCGAAACCACTCCCAGCCGGCGATGGCGCGCCGAACCGGTCTCCAGCTTGATTATACTCAGGCTGCGACCGCAACCCTAACCTCATTCGTGCGATCAGCTTTCCTGGTAAAGCCAAGTGCGGAGGATCGACAGCGCTTCTTCGGGGTGTTTGTCGACGATGTCGCTGATCTTGCGCAGCGATGATGCCTTCACCCGGCCTTCGACTTTGTCGATGTCGATCAGTTCGTCGAGATCCTCTTCTTCCTCGGCAGCGCCCGGCACCGGCATCGGTACGCCGCCGGGGCCCGTCAGCTGGGGCAATCCTTCGCTGCTCATCAATTGGTCTTCGCCTTGCGGCATCGATTCGAAGGCGCGCGTGACGAGCGGCCGGACCACCAAGAGGATGACCAGAACCGCGACAATCGCCACGCCCAGGCCTTCGGCCATGCGCATGATTTCTTCTTTGTTGAAGCCGAGCAGCTTGAACTCGGTATCTTCGCCGACCAAATCGTCAAAGCCGGTGAACGGCATATTGATCACTTCGATCTGGTCGCCGCGATTGGCGTCATAGCCGATTGCCGTTTGCACCAGAGCTTGCAGCTTTTCGAGGGTGTCTTGGGGCAGGGGTTCGTAAGTCCGTACGCCCTCGCTGTCGGTGGTATAGGTGCCGTCGACGAGAACGGCGACGGACAGGCGTTTCAAAACACCCTGGTCACGGATTTGATTGACCGTCTTCTTTGAAATTTCAAAGTTGACCGTTTCTTCCGTGCGGTTCTCCGCCGTTTGCGACCGCGGCCCACCCTGATTGTTCAACTGAGCGTCGGGCAGATTTTGCGCCACCGTGACGTTTTGCTGATCGCTTTCAAGCGAGCTATTGGATTCGTCCACCGTGACGGTTGAACGCGGAACGGCCTCATCGGGATTGTAGATTTCTTGATTGGTGACGACCTTGTCAAAATCCATTTCGGCGCGGACTTCGGCACGGACTTTCCCCGGCCCGAGGGAGCTTTCGACCAAGGAAATAATCGCTTGCGAAAGGCGCCGTTCAAGGTTGTTGCGCGCGTCTTCTTGCGCGGCAACGGCGAATTGATCGTCGTTTTCGAACGATTGCGACAGCAGAGTGCCGCGTTCGTCGACGATCGAGATGTTTGACGGTTTAAGTTTCGGCACTGCCGATGCAATCAAATGCTGGATCGCCTTGACCTGTGCGTCAGCCAGCCTGCCTGCTTGCATGCGGATATAGACGGACGCCGTCGGCTCCTGAATTTCGCGCGTGAACATTTCGCGCTGGGGCATCACAAGATGGACGCGCGCGTTTTGAATCCCTTCGATGGCTTTGATCGTGCGCGAGAGTTCGCCTTCCAAGGCGCGGACCAAATTGATGTTCTGAACGAAATTGGTCGTTCCCAAGGAATCCATCGAATCAAAAAGTTCGTATCCAACCGAACCGCCCGACGGCAGGCCCTGTTCGGCCATTTGCATGCGAAGCTTGGTCACTTGGTCGCCGGATACCATAATGTCGGCGCCATCGTTATCTGCGCGAAACTGCACGCCCGACTCCTCGAGGACCCGGGAAATTTCGCGGGCGTCGGTGGCCGAGAGATTGCCGTACAGCAACTCCATCTGAGGCGCCGAAAACCGGGTGGCGAAAAAGATGATGAAGCCGATCATACCAACGGCAACGCCAGCCATGGCGGCGAGGCGTGCGGGGCCCAGATTGCGCATCTGTTGCAAGAACGGGTTCAACGCGGTGTCCTCTCGATGTTGGCGCCGTTCAACAGGGGTTTAACGCGGCTAAACACCCGGTCGCGGCTTTGTCTTTGATTGCCCTTGAACGCTATGGCTGTGCGATGAATAAGCAGTTAATACCCGGCAAAATTTGCCCGCTTGACCGGGGCCGGAACGGGACTTTGAAACGCTGAACGGGACGGCCGGCCTTTAAAACGGCGTACGATCGGAAAAACATTGGTAAAACAAAACGATAGCCGAGAATCCACCGTCCGGATTGAACTCAGCGCCGCGCTCGTGACGGTGACGGATTCGGCACCGAAGATCATGCTGCTGCGCGAGCCGGAAGGACCGGATGGA
>JAGREB010000042.1 GCA_020446775.1 Paracoccaceae bacterium | reverse complement strand
CCGCCGATGTCGATATTCTCGATACAGGTTTCGAAATCCGCGCCGGAGGCAACCGTCGCTTCGAACGGATAAAGATTGACCACCAACAGATCGATCGGTGCGATGCCGTGATCGGCCATGGCTTTCTCGTGCGCGGCGTTGCCGCGAATGCCGAGCAAGCCGCCGTGGATTTTGGGATGCAGCGTCTTGACGCGGCCGTCGAGCATTTCCGGAAAACCGGTAACGTCGGCCACTTCTTTGACATCCAAGCCCGCTTTACGTAGCGCGGCCGCGCTGCCGCCGGTCGAGATCAGCTCGACCTTGTGTTGCGACAGGAATGTCGCGAATTCGACCAGACCGGATTTATCGGAAACGGAAAACAGCGCGCGACGGATAGGGGCGTTGGCGGCAGACACATTGGCGGCAGACATGGGGGCACCTTCGATCAAGAGGGGTGCCCAGGCGCGCGGCGGTCATCGCTGCTACGCTCCCCGATGGTTGCTCCATCTGTCGTCGCCAGTCACGTAGCGCGCAAATACCTAAAGCACCGATTCGCGCCGGACAAGCGGAAAAAACCCAGCTATTTCAGGATCAAGTGACGCGTGACGCTTGGGGTGCGCTACTCGGTCCAGGCAAACCAAACCCGATCGTGCGCGAGATCGATCACCATCTTGGCCCCGGCCAATAGGTCGTGGCCCAGGATCATCGCCGGGCGCTCCGACATCTCGAGCTGGGCAAATACCGGAAAATCGGCAATCCGGACTTCCGCTTTGGTAACTGTGTGACCGGCGAACGAAATATTCTCAACTTCGGTAGTTACGGTAGCGACCGGCGTGATGGTTGCGCCTTGAATAACACCGCCCTGTTTAAGCGCAGCGCTGCCGGGCGCGATGCCGAGGGCCGAAGCAAAGCGCCAATTGATCCGCGTATCGCGCGACCCGGAATCGAGCACTGCCGCGCCCACGACGCCGCCGATTCCGACATCAAGCACCAAAAGGCCTCCGGCAGCGCGCCTGACATCAATCGCGATCGCGTCTTTGCCGGCAAGCACGGTAGGGTCGGCGGTTGAGTCGTGAAGCGAGAAAAGCCCGCGCGGGTAATCGATGACCGCGAGCGCGTCTTTCATCACATCAAGGCCGACGATGCCGGCTAGATCGACCCCATCGGCGCGGCTGGGCAAGGCGATTGTTGTCATGGGCCCAAAGGTGCGCCCGTCGACCGTGAATCCCGGCATTTCGATTTCGGGTAGGTCGATTGCGCCGGTCTGACCGACGAGTTGACTGGACCCGGAGGTCGCGGTCAGTCCCAGGCGGTCGGCAAAGTTGCGGTAGAGCACCGTGCCTTCCGCGCCGGTATCAAGCACGAAATCCGCCCGCTCGGATGCGACGGTGACAGGGATGGTGGCGTGACCGCTTGCCGCGCGTGCGATTGGCACGGCCGCGTGAACCGATGACGGCGCCAAAATTGACGCCAGGAGAAGGACGCCCACGGCACCGGCCATCATCGCTCCTGAGGGATGAACCTATTTGATGATTTTAAGATGCGGCGGGCCGCTGGCCGTACCCTTAGCCGCGTCGCCGGGAGCGGTCTGCACCCCACCGGCGCGCACCAATTCGGGCACCAAATCGGCGACGATCGCAAAAGCTGCTTTCTCATCGCGGCGATGACAGGCCTCCGCAAGCGCGGTCATCTTGCCGTCGATCGCGGTATGGTCAGCGACGCGCGGACGGGCGAGCAGAATGCCATCCATGTTGGTGGCGACCGGCGGTTCCTCGCCGTGAAACAATTCTTCGGTCAACTTTTCGCCGGCCCTGAGGCCGGTGAATTTGACCTCGATATCCACATGAGGCGTCTTGCCCGCCAGCCGGATCATTTGCCGCGCGAGGTCGATGATTTTCACCGGCGTGCCCATGTCGAGCACATAGAGCGCGCCTTCGTCGCCGCGTTGCGGGCCCAAGGCGCTGGCCTGCAACACCAGTTCGACCGCCTCGCGCGTGGTCATGAAATAGCGCTCGATCTCGGGATGCGTGACCGTGACCGGCCCCCCCATTTCGATCTGCTTTTGGAACAGCGGCACGACCGAACCGGCCGAACCCAGCACGTTGCCGAAGCGCACGGTGATGAACCGCGTTCCGGTCCGGCGCGCATCGGCCGACTGGCAATAGATTTCGGCGATGCGCTTCGATGTGCCCATGACGTTGATGGGATTGACCGCCTTGTCGGTGGAAATCAGCACCATCACGGCGACGCGCGACGCGATGCACGCATCCGCGACAATGCGCGTGCCAATCGCGTTGGTCAGCAATCCTTCAAGCGTGTTGTTTTCCACCAGGGGTACATGTTTGAGGGCAGCGGCATGAAACACGAGGTCGGGCTTTTCGCGCGCGAAGACTTCACCGATGTGTTCAGCGTCGCGTACGTCGGCAAGAACCGTCGATACCGGCAGGACGGGGAAGCGGTCGCGGGTCTCGAAATCGATGGTGTAGAGATTGAACTCACCGTTATCGAGCAACGTCAGATGCGCGGGCCATAACGCGGCAATTTGGCGCACCAGTTCGGCGCCGATCGAGCCGCCGGCCCCGGTGATGAGAACTCTTCGGCCCCGGATCAGGTCGCTCATGGCGCCGCGATGGAGTTGCGCACCGGGACGCCCCAGCAAGTCTTCGAGGACCAGCGGCTGCGGTTTCAGCGCGGCTTCGGCGTAATCGCGCAAGTCCGTCGGCGGCGGGACGCGCCCGACCGTACAGCCGAGCGAACTGGCGAGGTCGAATATCCGCCGCATATCCGCGCCGGAAACATCGCGGCGCACCACGACCAATCTTTCGGGTTTGGCGCCGCGGCTTTCGAGTTCGCCAACGATACGCGTCAGATCGGTATCGCGGCCCAACACTTCGATGCCTTGAATGACCTGACCGACGCGCGAAGCGCGCGCCGTCACCATGCCGAGCACGTCGAAGGTCGTGTGTGGCGACCGCTGCACGGCCCGGATAAAGTGTTCGGCTTCAGGTCCCGCGCCGATCAAAAGGATCGGCGTTCCGCCGCTGCGTCCGCCCAATCGCCCAAGCAACTGCCGATCCGTGATCAGGCGCAGCGCAAGGCGCGGCCCGGCCAGAAACATCAGCAGCACGAACCACGCAATCAGCGGCACCGAGCGCGGGAAGCCGTCGAGCCGGGTGGCGATGAACCATGCCGCCAGAAAAATAAACACGGTCGCCGTCGCGGTACGCACGATGTTGAGCGCATCGCGGGTCGAGACGTGTTCCCAAACGTGACGATAAAGGCCGGTGAACAGGTAAACCACCGCCGCGACGGCGGCGAACGTCAGCGACGTTTCGATCAGCAGCGGTTCGTCCTGAAATGCCGACACCCCCAGGCGCAAAACGAATGCGACCGTCATGGCCAAGGCGGCCATGATCACATCGTGCGCGTAAACCAGCAGATTGCGCGGTTGCAGAAGATTTTTAGGCAGGAAGTCCAAAAGCTTACCGGGGTCGGCCCAATTCGTGACAAGGCGCCATCATAACCGAAATCAACGCTCTTGGCCGGTAAAAACATTGCCATATTCCCGGTGGGCGCGGATCAGATCGGCGGCACGGCCGATATCGATCCAGTATTCGCGCAAAGGGAACACTGCGGGTGCACCCAGCGTGGATTTGATGCGGGTGAACAGGTCGGGCATATCGAGCCGCTGGTTCTTGTCGATCAACGCAAGCGCGGCCGGTTCGAGCACGTAAATCCCGGCATTGACCAGGAATTTTTGCTCGGGCTTTTCCTCGATGGCCGCAAGCGTCGAACCCTCAACCTGAATCACGCCGTAAGGAACCGTGAAGGCGTATTCGCGCACGGCCATGGTCGCCGGCGCGGCAGCCTCGGCGTGAAAATCGAGCATCTGGCCGAAATTCACTTTCGACAACACGTCGCCGTTCATGACGAGCAGCGGCGCGTCGATGGTTTCGGGCAACAGACTCAATGCGCCGGCGGTTCCAAGCGCGTCCGGTTCGCGCAAATAACGGATGCGCGCGCCGAATTTGGACCCGTCGCCGAAGTGAGCCTCGATCATCTCGCGCATATAATTGACGGACATGAAGATCGTGCGGAATCCTTGGCGCACCAGATGATCGACGATGTGCGCAAGGATCGGCTGACCGGCGACGTCGAGCATCGGTTTGGGCCGATCCACCACCAGCGGACGAAACCGTGTGCCGAGCCCGCCCGCCATGATCAACACTGGATTGTCGCGCTCAGTGTTGGGCGCGGTCGCCTCGTCCGAATTGGTTTCTCCGTTCGCGGCTTGGGCAGCGAGATGCGCGAGAACTTTCAAGGCAACGATGCGGCGCTCTGAATCAAGCAGCGGCAGATACAGAATTCCGTGATCGGTCATCACTTGTGCGGCTTCGGAGTCCGAGATCGTCGCCGGCCGCCAGATCGGCGAACGGTTCATCACCTCGCTGACATTTTGCGTGAGCGCGACGCCGCGCAAAAGTCCGCGGCGGATATCGCCATCGGTGACCACACCCACCAGTTTGCCGTCCTCGGCCACCAGCCCGACCGGAACGCCATGGCGGTCGATGATCTTGAGTGTGTCGAAGATCGTATCGCCGGGAGAGATGAGGTTGGCGCGAAAATCGAATGACATGGATCAGTTCAACGCAAGGGCGGTCGTCGGCGCGGCGGCAGGCGTGTCAGCAACATCTCGGCAATGGCGAAATCGAACTCGGCATCGATATCGACCGAACGTTCGCGCGGCATTTCGTATAGCCGCGTATTGTCGTCGAACAAGTACGGTGCAACGACGAACGGATGCCGCCGCCAAACGTAGACCGAGCCGTTCATGTCGAAACACGCGGGCACGTCTTGGCGGCGCGTCGGTGGCGGATCGAGCGGTTTCGATAACCGCGCCACACCGCCCGCGTCGATTTCAACGAGACTATAATAAGGCGGGCAGCGCGACGGCGAACCGGTAATGACGTTGCCCGCGCCTCCGTTCTCGACCAGATCGACCGCGCCGGCGATATCTTCCGGCAAGCGGATCGGCGAGGTTACGGCGAGATCGACCAGAATTTCATGCTCGATGCCGAGGCGCTTTTCGGCCTCCAGCACGGCGTGACGAATCACAGGCAGCTTCGGCGCGGTGTCGCCCGCCATCTCGCCTGGGCGCACGATCAGGACTTCAGCGCCGGCGACACGCGCAGCTTCGAGAATGTCGCGCGAATCGCTGCTGACGGCCACGGCCGTGAACAATCCCGACGCATGCGCCTGCTCGATGGAATGTGCGATCAACGGCTTTCTGGCCAAAGGCAGGATGTTTTTGTCCGGCACGCCTTTGGAACCGCCGCGTGCGCAAATGGTGCACAGTCGTTTCATTTTGATCTCTTTCGCCGCGCCGGCACGCCCAGCACACGGGTCCGCGCCGCGACGGGTTTGGTGACGACCGCCCCGGCACCGATCAACGCCCCGGCCCCAATGCGCAAACCCTGCACGATCACCGTGCCGGCCCCGACATGGCATCCTTCGCCGATATCGACAGCCCCCGACAGCACCGCGCCGGGTGCGATGTGGCTGTGCGCGCCGATGCGGCAATCGTGATCGACAATCGCGCCGGTATTGACGATGGCGTTGGCGCCGACGATGGCACCGGGATGCACAATCGCACCGGTGACGATCTGCGCACCGGGTTCGAGACGCGCACTGGCAGAGACCATTGCATCGGGGCTAGTGACCGTCGCGAACCGGTAGCCCATCGCGTAGTAAGTCGCGAAGACCTTTTGCCTAAGGCCGAGCCCGGTATTGGATTTGCGCGGCGCGTTGCCGATGCCGTTGACGAGTTCGATGGTCGCCGGTTTGCGCTTAAGGATAATCTTGTCACCGCCCAGAACTTTGACGCCGTCGATCTTAGTCCCATGCAACTTGGCTTTGGCGTCGACAAAGCCGAGCACCTTGCGCTTGCGGCGCTTCAGGATGTCGAGCAACACGCGGCCGTGGCCGCCCGCACCGACAATGATGACCGGCTTGGCGCTCATCTGCGTTTCACCTGTTTGTCGCGGGCGTAAGCACGTTTCGCCCGGCGGCCAAGCATGGCCCAATATTCGATCGGTGCTAAGCCGTTGCCCGGACGCTTGGTCCCGAGATTAGCGGCGGTAAAAGTCTCGCCGCGCTTGATGGGACCAAGCGCAACCAAGCTTTTGCGCGCGACGGTCATGGTCGCGCGCTCTTGGCGGGTTGGTTGTTTGACCCCGGTTCCCATCGCGGCTTCGACGGTGCGAATGCCCGCGATCATCTGCACCAGTTCATCGACCGTCAGAGACGCCGCATGATCGGGCCCGGGTAGATCGCGATCGAGCGTAAAATGTTTTTCGATCGCGCCCGCACCACGCGCCGCGGCAGCGATGGCAATCGCGATGCCTTGCGAATGATCCGACAAGCCCACAGGCAAATCGAAAGCTTCCGCCAGCGTGTCCATGGCGCGCAGATTCACGTCGCGCGGCGGGGTTGGATATTCGGTCGTGCACTGAAGCAGCGTGATGTTCTTCTTCAGCGCGGCCTTTCCCTTGGGTGACTTATAAGAGTCTGCAAACGCAGCGCGACTTGGTTTGGCCAAATGCGGCGCGGTGTAACCAAAGGCGATTATTCCGAGGGCTGTCTTGATATCGGCCAGCGTCGCCATGCCGGTCGAGACGATCATTGGTTTTTTGGTGCGCGCCATCGCCAGCAGCAGCGGCGCGTTGGTGAGTTCGCCGGACGCGACCTTGAGGCGTTTGACTTCGAGCTTGCGGACAAGGAACGCGGCGCTGTCATGATCGAACGGCGTCGACATGAATTCGATCCCCGCAATACGACACACGCGCGCGAGTTTCGTCTGTTGTTCTTCGGAAAGTTCAAGCCGGCGCAGCATAGCGCGTTGGCCGCCACGCGATCCGGTGTTGCGCGCCTGATAGCGCGCGAGCGGCGCCGACGCCGCCGCCAACTGATCGGTATGGAACGACTGGAACTTGATGGCGTCGGCACCGGCCTTCGCCGCCGCCTTGACCATGGCCAGGGCGCGGCGCAGGTCGCCGTTATGATTGACGCCGGCTTCGGCGATGATGAAGGTCGGTCGGGCCATCTCGGCGCGCAAATTCAATGACATACAGGGTCGTCGTGAACGCGCCAGCCTGAGGGAAAAAAGGTAGGGAAGGGTTAACGAGCGCTGAGTGCTCATCGTTCCCCGAGTTAACGAAGATGAAAGCGTGATCGGGCATCGCTAGGGTGGGGGTTTCCGACAATCGCCATGACCGCTTCCCGCCGAACGATTTGTGTCGCCACCGGCTCGCGCGCCGACTATGGCCATTTGGCTCCGGTTCTGCGCGCCATTGCCGCTGAACCGGTGCTCAAATTGCAGGTCCTTGCCACCGGTCAACACCTGGAACCGCGCTTCGGCGAGACCTTGAATGAAATTATCGCCGATGGGTTCGCCATCGACGCTGAGGTTTCGCTCGACTTAGCCGACGATACACCCCAGGCCATGGCTCGGGCGGTCGGGACCGGCGTCAGCCGGTCCGCCGATGCGCTGGCGATTCTGAAACCCGACATTGTGCTGGTTCTGGGTGACCGCTTTTAAATCCTGGCGGTGGCAACGGCATCTTTGATGCTCGGCATCCCCATTGCCCACGTGCATGGCGGCGAGATCACCGAAGGCGCGGTCGACGATGCGATTCGCCATGTCGTCACCAAAATGGCGGCGCTGCACTTCGCCGCGGCCGAACCGTATGCCCGGCGATTGCGCCAAATGGGCGAAGACCCGGCGCATGTGCACATGGTCGGCGCGCCCGGCCTCGATAATTTCACAAGCGGGCCCTTGCTGTCGCGCGACGAACTGGCCCGGGATTTGAATCTCTCGCTGAAGGGCAAGTTTTTCGTCGTGACCTATCATCCGGTGACTCTGGCCGCCGACCTTGGACACGGCGCCATGACACACCTGCTGGATGCGCTTGGTGCATTTCCGAACGCCGATATCGTGCTGACCGGCGTCAACAGCGATCCGGGCCATGCCGCCATCGCGCGCGCCATGGAGACGTTTGCCGCCGAACAGCCGGCACGGCGCAAGTTGGTGACGTCGCTTGGCCAGCGCCGGTACTTGAGTGCGGTGAAACATGCCGATGCCGTGATCGGCAATTCATCTTCGGGTCTGATCGAAGCCCCGGCGCTGGGCACGCCGACGGTCAACATCGGCGACCGCCAGAAAGGACGATTGCGCGCAGCGTCGGTGATCGACTGCGGCGAGAATACTCTGGCGATCAGTGCCGCCATCGCAAAAGCCCTCGACCCCGAATTTCGCGCCGAGGCGGCGAAAACCGAGCCCCCATACGGGCGCGGCGGGGCAGCCGCCAAAATCGCCGCGATCCTTAAATCGGCCGATCCGGCTCAATTGAGCCGCAAGCGGTTCCACGACATAATCGGCAATTAATCCGTATCCAATTACATCGGTTGAAAGAAATCGGTTGAAAGCACGACATGGCTGAAAAAGTCGCACTCATTACCGGCGTCACCGGACAGGACGGCGCGTACTTGGCCGAATCCCTTTTGAGCAAGGGTTACATCGTTCATGGCGTGAAGCGGCGCTCGTCGTCGTTCAACACCGGGCGTATCGACCACCTGTATCACGACTTCCACGAAGCCGGCGTGAAGTTCTTTCTGCACTACGGCGACATGACCGATGCCACCAACCTAATCCGTTTGGTGCAAGAAGTGCAGCCCGACGAGATCTATAATCTCGCCGCGCAAAGCCACGTCCAGGTGAGTTTCGAGACCCCCGAGTACACCGCGAATTCCGACGCGCTCGGCACGTTGCGGCTGCTGGAAGCCATGCGCATCCTGGGCCTCAAAGACAAAACGCGGTTCTATCAGGCATCGACGTCTGAGCTTTACGGCAAGGTCCAGGAAATTCCACAGTCGGAAAAAACACCGTTCTATCCGCGCAGCCCCTACGGCGCGGCCAAGCTTTATGCCTACTGGATCACGGTCAATTACCGCGAGGCCTATGGCTACCACGCCTCGAACGGCATTTTGTTCAATCACGAAAGCCCCTTGCGCGGCGAGACGTTCGTCACCCGCAAGATCACGCGCGCGGTTGCGTCGATTGAGCTTGGCCTGCAAGACAAAGTTTACCTGGGGAACCTCGACGCCAAGCGCGACTGGGGTCATGCCAAGGATTATGTCGAAGGCATGTGGAAGGTTCTGCAGCAAGACACGCCTGACGACTATGTCCTTGCCACCGGTGAGACCCACAGCGTGCGCGAGTTCGTCGAACTGGCTTTCGCCGAAACCGGGCGCACCATCGTCTGGAAAGGCAAGGGCGTCGACGAAAAAGGCATCGATCAGAAATCCGGCGACGTGTTAGTCGAGGTCGATCCGCGCTACTTCCGTCCCACCGAAGTCGATCTTCTACTCGGCGATCCGTCGAAAGCGCACAAGGTCCTCGACTGGCGGCACACGACGCCGTTCAAGACCATGGTCAAGGACATGGTCGCGGCCGACCTTGATACGGTTAAAGACGAAGCCGCGCGCTTCGCTCGTCACGAACAGTAAAACCATGACGGCCGCGTCTTTTTCGCTCAGGGGAAAACGCGTCTGGGTCGCGGGCCATGGCGGCATGGTCGGCGGCGCCCTGGTGCGCAGGCTTGGCCGCGAGGAATGTACAATCCTGACCGCGCCGCGTGCGGCGGTCGATCTAACGCGCCAATCCGCCGTCGAAGATTGGATGCAATCCGAAAAACCCGATGTCGTGATTGTCGCCGCCGCCGTGGTCGGCGGGATTCACGCCAACGACAGCCGCCCCGTCGAATTCTTGACCGATAATCTACTGATCGAGACCAACGTCATCGCGACCGCGCACAAGACCGGCGTCGAAAAGCTTTTGTTCCTGGGTTCGAGCTGCATTTATCCCAAGCTCGCGCCGCAACCGATCAACGAAGACGCGCTCCTCACCGGCCCGCTGGAGCCGACCAACCAATGGTATGCGGTCGCCAAGATCGCCGGCATCAAGCTATGCCAGGCTTACCGGCGCGAGTACGGCCGCGACTTCATTTCCGCCATGCCGACCAATCTTTACGGGCCCGGCGATAATTTCGATCTCGATAGCAGTCACGTTCTGCCCGCCCTGATCGTCAAGGCCCATCGCGCCAAGCAGGCGGGCGACAAGACCATGACCCTATGGGGCAGCGGTACACCGCGCCGCGAATTCCTTTTTGTCGAGGATTTGGCCGACGCCTGCGTCCACCTTTTGAAGCACCATTCGAGCGACCAGATCGTCAATGTGGGCGCGGGCAGCGATGTCACCATCGCCGAGCTGGCCCAGTTGGTTGCTGGAATCGTGGGCTTCAACGGCGGTTTCGACTTCGACCCCGCCAAACCCGACGGCACGCCGCGCAAATTGCTCGACTGTGGCCGCCTCACCGCCCTGGGATGGCGCGCGGCGACCGGTCTCAAGGACGGGATCGCGCGGACCTACGCCTGGTACCTCGAGAACACGGCGTCTTGAAAAACGCGGGCGAGTTCGTGCTTGAACCGGCGAACAACGGCGCTTAGAAACCAGACAGTCTTTACGCGCGCCGGCGCGGCTCGCCGCTTCGGCGCCATCCGGTCGGTCGATGCAGATTTACCTTCCCATCGCCGAAATGTCCGTCAACGCCTTCCTTATTCTCGGAATGGGCGGCGCGGTCGGATTGTTGTCCGGGATGTTCGGGGTCGGTGGCGGCTTTCTGATGACGCCTTTGCTCATCTTCGTGGGCGTGCCGCCGGCAGTGGCCGTGGGCACCGAAGCCAATCAGATCGTTGCGTCGTCGGTCTCCGGCGTTTTCGCCCACATGCGGCGCGGCAATGTCGATCTCAAGATGGGCGCCGTGCTGACCGTGGGCGGTTTCCTGGGATCGGGCATCGGCGTGTGGGTCTTTTCGATCCTGCGCGGCCTGGGCCAGATCGAGCTGGCCATCTCGCTCAGTTACGTCATTTTCCTCGGCATCATCGGTGCGCTGATGCTGTGGGAAAGCCTGCCCGGCGTGATCAGCCGGCGTAAAAATGCGCCAAGCCTGTCACCCAATGCGCGCGGCGCAGGCCGGCATACGTGGATCCACGGCCTGCCGTTCAAGATGCGTTTCACCCGCTCACGGCTTTACATATCGGCAGTGGTGCCGTTCGGCATCGGCTTTGTCGTCGGTGTGCTGGCGGCCATTATGGGTGTCGGCGGCGGCTTTATCATGGTTCCGGCGATGATCTATCTGATCGGCATGCCGACCCAGGTGGTGATCGGAACGTCGCTGTTCCAGATCATTTTCGTGACCGCCAACACCACCTTTCTGCAGGCGACGATCAACCAAACCGTTGACGTGATCCTGGCCATCCTGCTGTTGATTGGTGCGGTGATCGGCGCCCAAATCGGCGCGCGGATCGCGAGCAGGATGAAAAGCGTGCAATTGCGGTCATTACTCGCGTTGATCGTGCTGGGTGTCGCGCTGCGGCTGGCGTTCGACTTGGTGGCGACGCCCGGCGATTTGTTCCGCTTGGGCGCCGAGGTGCCCGAATGACGGGATTTCGTTCATTCGCCATCGTTGCTGCGATCGTGTCGATTGGCGGGGGAAGCGCGCGCGCCCAGGAACCGGCGCTGGTGGCCGACGTATCTGAACACTTGGTCGCGATTACCTCGGGCTTCACCGGCAAGGAAGTCCTGCTGTTCGGTTCGACCGACGGGCCCGGCGATATCGCGGTTGTGGTCAAGGGCCCGACGGGCGACGAGACCGTGCGCAAGAAAACGCGGTTCGGGCCGATTTGGATCAACAGCGATTCGGTCACGTTCCGCGACGTGCCGTCGTTCTACCGGATCGCGTCGAGCCGCCCGCTCGAGGAATTCGCGCCGGAAGCCCTTTTGTCGCGATTCCAGATCGGCGAGGAGTATCTGCGGCTCGAGACCGAAGGCGAGAACCCCGAACCTGCGCGGGTATCGGAATTCCGCGATGCGCTGATCCGCATCAAGACCAAGGACCGTCTCTACGACGAGAGCCTGGGCGCGGTGAATATGATGTCGAACCGCCTGTTTAGAACTTCATTGTTCTTTCCGGCAAACGTACCGACGGGCACTTACTTCGTGGAAGTCTATCTGTTCCGCAACGGCAGCGTCGCCAGCGCCGAGATCGTGCCGTTCAATATTTCGAAGATCGGCTTCGGCGCCGATGTTTACGATTTCGCCCACCGCTTCTCGTGGATCTACGGCCTGCTCGCCATCGCGCTGGCCGTGGGCGCGGGTTGGGTCGCGGGCGCGTTGTTTAAGCGGTCGTGAGTTTGGGCCGATGAGCGACACCGCCGCAACCGAACCGGCACGTAAATTCCTGGTCGTGGTCGACAATACGACCGAAATGCGCGCGGCGTTGCGGTTCGCGTGCCGGCGCGCCAAGCATACCGGCGGAACCGTCGCGTTGTTTTATGCCGTGCCCAAGACCGAACTTCATCACTTCGCCACGATCGGCGACCTGATGGATCGCGAGGCGCGCAGCGACGCCGAAAAATTGCTTCAGCACTTGGCGGCCGAAACCCGCCGCGAGACCGGACGGTTCCCGAGTTTTTACATCCGCGAGGGCGACGTCCTGGCGCAGCTGGTCGAAGTCGTCAAAAGCGATCCCAGTTTTTCCGTTCTCGTGCTGGCGGCGAAAGCCGGCAATGAAGGACCTGGGCCTATCGTCAGCGCGCTGTCCGGTAAGCTGGCCGGCAAGATTCGCATTCCGGTGACCATCGTGCCGGGCACCATCAGCGACGAGAAACTCGACGCATTGACCTGAGTGCTTTCAACTTG
Organism: Paracoccaceae bacterium; assembly: GCA_020446775.1. Classification (GTDB taxonomy): domain Bacteria; phylum Pseudomonadota; class Alphaproteobacteria; order Rhodospirillales; family Rhodospirillaceae; genus VGEM01. The sequence continues at coordinate 3,054 of JAGREB010000042.1, read as the reverse complement.
CTGTAAATTCAGCGAAATTTCGAACCCGGGCGGGTCCGGAGCCGGGCCGATCGCCAGCTTGATTCCGGACCATCTTGGTCCTAATTAGCCGGAACAGAATTGCCCAAAGTCGTCAGCCAAAAAGCACGGCCGTGGCGCGGAATGGAGTCCAACCGAATGTTCATCCAAACAGAAGAAACCCCGAATCCGGCGACTCTTAAATTTCTGCCCGGACGCGAGGTGATGGCCGGAGGCGTGGCCGATTTCGTGACCGCCGATGCCGCCGCGCGCTCCCCGCTCGCGACCGCGCTATTCATGATCACCGGCGTGAACGGCGTCTTTCTTGGCGCGGATTTCATTACCGTCACCAAGCATCCCGAAAAGTCGTGGCAGACGCTCAAGCCGATGGTGTTGGGCGCCATCATGGATCATTTCACGTCCGGTGCGCCGGTGGTTGCCGATGACGATGCCGGTTATGACGAAGATGAATTCAACGACGACGTCGCACCGGAAGTCGTCGCGCAAATCAAGGAACTGATCGATACGCGCGTGCGCCCCGCTGTCGCGCAAGACGGCGGCGATATCGTCTATCGCGGCTTCAAAGCCGGCACGGTGTACCTCAACATGCGCGGCGCGTGCGCGGGTTGTCCAAGCTCGACGGCGACGTTGAAGATGGGCATCGAAAACATGCTGCGCCACTACGTGCCCGAAGTTCAACAAGTCGAAGCCGTCAATTGAACTTCCGAGATCGCCGTTACGGAAACGTCTGTCTGTCGCGATGAAATCGACTGCATTTCTTTTCGCGGAGGCCGCGATCTTCGCCGCCATATTGGCGATTGCCGCCATCGGCCCGCCGCCCGCGTCGGCGCCTCCGGTGGCAGTCGGCTGGACGCTGCGGATCGCCAGTACCGCGCCGACTGTCGCCGACCTTGAATCGGCCTTTGCCGCGATCGATTACGATTTCAGGGCGATCCGCGATGGCGAACGGCCGGTGCCACGGGTGCGTGTCGACACCATGCCGGAGGACTTGAGTCAGGTGCCGGAAGTGGCGCGGCGAAAGTCGCTGTTTTTCGCTTCGGTCCTGCCGTTGATACTTGCGGTCAACGAGCAGATCGCGCACGAACGCGAACTTGTCGAGGGCGTCCGGCGCAAACTTCGCCTGGGAGAAGCCGTTACCGATGACGAACGGCAGGCGCTGACGAAGATTGCGCACGAGTATGAGGTCATCGATCAGGACGCTTTGGAAGAGATCGATGTCACAAGCACCGAAATTCTCGACCGCCTTGACCGGCGCGTCGCGCCGATCCCGGTGTCGTTGGCCTTGGCGCAGGCCGCGGAAGAAAGCGCCTGGGGCATGTCGCGCTTTGCCGTCGAGGGAAATGCCATCTTCGGTCAATGGGTATGGAATGACGACGCCGGAATCGTGCCGGAGTTGCGCGATACCGGGGCGCGGCACAGTATTCGCGCGTTCAAGGATCTTTACGAATCGACACGCGTTTACGCCCACAATCTCAACACACACTGGGCCTATCGCGATTTTAGGCGCGCGCGCGCGACGATGTTGTCTGCTGGAGCATTAAACGGCCAGGAGCTGGCCGCGACGCTGTTGCGTTATTCCGAGCGCGGCCAGGCGTACGTCGAGGCACTGCGTAAGATCATCCGGGGCAACGGGCTTGCTCCGCTGGACGACGCGCGCTTTTCGAGCGGCCAATCCGCGCCGCCGGCTTTAGGGTCCCAAACCGCCAACGCCGGCCCGATGTAGTTGAGTTTAATCGGCTGCGTTATCGCGCGAGCGGGTAGCGGCCGTGAACTTCGATGCCTTCCGACACGCCGCCCGCAATCATCTGATAACCGAACCAATACCACTGCCCCGCGCTTCTGAGGGTGCAATTAGCCCGCGCCCGGCCGACCGGATAAGCCGCCGCCGGTACGATTTCAACGCGCGCGCCGTTGACCGATGTCGGCAACTTGTCGCCCCCGCCGGTGAAACACGAAACATCGGCAAGGCCCCGCGGCGGATCGATCACGTCGAATTCGATGCGCGGCGGGTTGGCCGCCAGCACGGGATTTGCCGGCACGATATTCACCGCGCGCAACGGATTGACGGAGACAGCCAGCGCAAAGCGGTCCATGCGGCCGTAGTTTTCGTTGAGGGCGAAACGCGGCACATAGAACACGTTCCCTTCGTTGTAAGCGGCGCCCGAATGCTGGCCGAACGCAATCTTGAAACCGGCTTCGGCCACGAGCGCCATATCGGCGTCACCCGCTTCACCGTAGGGAAACGCGAACATCTCGGGGACTACGCCAAGTTCGGTTTTGAACCGGTCTTTCATTTTCGCGATGTCGGCGGCGACACCCGTCGCGCTGAGCGAGGGATAGTGTGCGTGGGTATGACTGTGCGCACCGATGGTCGCACCGCCGGCCGCCAGCGCGCGGACATCGTCCCAGCTCATGATGCCGGTTTCGCGATTGTCGACGGCGGCCGTGGCGACAAACACCGTGAATGGATATCCGGCGCGCTTGAGACGTGGCCACGCTTCGCGCACAACCGAGGCATAAGCGTCGTCAATGGTGATCGCCACGGTTTTGGGTGGGAGCGCCATTCCGGATTTTAGAGCCGCGGCGATATCCGCCAGCGAGACGACGTTAAAGCGGTTATTGCGCAAATAAGTGAGATGCGCGTCGAACTGCACGAGGTCGATATTCGTGGAAGGATATTTCGCTTCCCCGAAACGATGATACATCAACACCACGGCCGCGGTTTGCGCAAACGCCTGGATCGGCGCGAATATCGCGAGTGCGACCGCAAAGATGATGGCGAACTTGGACATGGCCGCATTATGTTCGCATCAACGGTCCTTCGATTCAAACCAACGCCGCCGACACCGTGGAGATTAAAATGGAAAGTTCATTAAATGACCGAGGGCTCGACCTGATTTTCCGCGCCGCGCGCAGCCACAACGGATGGACCCCAAAGACGGTTGCCGAAACCTTGCTGCGGCAAGTGTATGAACTGGCCAGAATGGGCCCGACCAGCGCGAATTCCTGCCCCGCGCGTTTCATCTTCGTGGTGTC
>JAGREB010000446.1 GCA_020446775.1 Paracoccaceae bacterium | reverse complement strand
CGACCACGGCCGATGAGGGCATCGAGACTGTCACCGTCACCACCGGCGAGCTGGTGGACGAGGCCGGCACGGTTCGTATTCTCAAGACCGTGCCCGACGTGCCTGGGTCCGCCATGACTCAAATCCGTATCCTCAACTCCGATACAGCCGAGCGCATCACCAACGATCCGCTCTCGGGTTTCGACTCCTACCGCATGTTCATCACCATGCCCGCGCCCGATAAGCGCTATGTCGCGAACTTCGGTTTGGTCAGCGCGACCATTGGGCCGGGAGCGGCGAACGCTGGGCCCGGTGCGGCGATGGGCGACTTGCGCGGGTTCTCGCTGTTTCGCGGCGAGAAGATCGCGGCAGAGGACGCGGACAAGTGGCGCCAGGAATTCCGCGCGCGCAATAAAGTCGCCGCCGTGGTCGAGGTCGATGCCGACGGTAAACGTGTCGTGCGACGCCTGGACGGAAAATAGCGTTACGTCAAATTGCGACGTGTTCTCCCCGTTATCCTCCTAATCCACAGCTTGTGACGGGAAGGCGCGGTCCGTAAGGTCCGCGCTCTTCGTTTGTTTTGGTCTTGTATTCAGGGGGTTGGCGATGCCCGACGGCGCAGCGGATAAAAGCATTTCAGCGCAGCGGCTCAAGCAGTTCATCAGCCGGATCGAACGGCTGGAAGAAGAGAAAACCAACCTCGGCGCGGATATCCGCGAAGTGTTTTCCGAAGCCAAAAGTGCCGGCTTCGACGTCAAGATCATGCGCCAAGTGATCAAGCTGCGCAAAATGGACAAGGCCGACCGTGACGAGCAGGAAGCCTTGCTCGAACTCTACCTCGATGCGGTGGGGATGGATTAGCGCGTGATCCGGAAAAGTGGCGTCCGGTTTTCCGAAAAGATCACGCGCGAAAATTAAATGAATTAAACGAACGCGGTTATCGCCATGGCGAGAACGCCGCTTATTTGTACAGCGTTTCCAGTTTGTCCTGAAATTCGCGGATGACGGCGTGGCGGCGCACTTTCAGCGTCGGCGTCATCTGGCCGTTCTCGATGGTGAACGGATGCTGCGACAGGATAAACTTGCGCACTTTTTCCGTCTGACCAAGTTGTGCGTTGGCTTTCTCGACCGCGCGTGCGACGGCGCTGCGGAACTCGGGCCGCGCGATCACGTCGCCCAATTCACTGTAGGGCAGGCCGGCATTGTCGGCCCATGACTTGGCGAAGGCGTCCGACGGCACAATCACCGCGCTGACGTAGGGCTTCTTGTCGCCATAGACCATCGCCTGGGCAACCGCTTCCTCGAGACACAAAATGCCTTCGATACGCTGCGGTGAAATGTTGTCGCCGCCGGAATTGACGATCAGGTCCTTCTTGCGGTCGGTGATCTCGATAAAGCCGTCCTTGTCGATGTGCCCGACGTCGCCGGTGTGCAGCCAGCCTTCGGAATCGATGGCGGTCAGCGTCGCGTCGGGGTCGTTCCAATAACCCTTCATCACCAGTTCGCCGCGCACCAGGATTTCGCCGTCGTCGGCGATCTTGACTTCGACGCCGCGCAATGGCGGGCCGACGGTCTTGAGGTTCACTTTTTTGGGCAGGTTGGCGCTGATCACCGGCGCGGCTTCGGTCTGGCCGTAACCTTGCAAAATCGG
>JAGREB010000445.1 GCA_020446775.1 Paracoccaceae bacterium | reverse complement strand
GCAAGCCGCAAGGTCGGCAATGCCGTCGCCCGCAACCGGGCCAAACGCCGCCTGCGCGCATTGTGCGACCGGGTGATCACCCGTGACGACACGCGAACATTCGATTTCGTCCTGATTGCGCGAACCGAGGCGGTGACGCGCGACTTCGCACTGATGGAAGACGAACTGCGCAATGCGGTCGGCCGCCTGATTAAAGGTGACGGCGCACAGCGCCGGGGCGAAGGCGCAACGCGCCGGGGCGAAGGCGCAACGCGCCGGGGCGACAGCGCACAGCGCCGGCCCAAGAAGCGGCTTGCGTCATGAAGGCCGTGAAATCGATTCTTGCGATGGGACATACCGCGTTGTGCACAGTCGCGATCGTCCTCATCGATGCCTACCGGTTGCTGTTATCGCCCATCATCGGCCCAGTCTGCCGTTACCAGCCGACCTGTTCGGCATATGCGCGCGAGGCGATCTTGACCCACGGCGTGCTGCGCGGCGGCTGGCTCGCCGTTCGTCGCATTCTGCGTTGCCACCCGTGGGGCTCCGCGGGCTATGACCCGGTTCCGGATAGCAAACCTCTCCCTCATTCGCACTCATCGTGCTCGACCTGATTTGGATGTAGTTATGGGCGATCATCGCAATACGTTTCTTGCCATCGTTCTTTCGCTGGTCGTTTTGATCGGCTGGCAGATGTTCTTTGCGCCCAACGTCGCGCCGCCGCCGGCCGACACGGCAGCAACCGCGACCGAAAGCGGCGCTCCGGTCGCGCTCGATGCGCCGGCCACGCCGGGTAGTACGCCACCCGAGGCGCCGAGTATGGCGATTACGCCTGCCGACCGCGCCGCCGCCGTGGCGAACGGCGACCGCATCGAGATCACGACCGAACACATCGAAGGCTCGATCGCGCGGACCGGCGCCCGGTTCGACGACATCACGCTGCTCAGCTACCGCGAGACCATCGACCCGACCAGCCCTCCGATCGACTTGTTGTCGCCGGCCGGCGCGCCCAAACCTTACTATGCCGAACTCGGTTGGCTTTCGGCCGATGCCGGACAGCCGATGCCGACGGCATCGACCGTGTGGGAAGCGCGCGGCGAAGGTCCGTTGACCGAAACGCAGCCGCTGGTCTTGAGCTGGGATAACGGCGCGGGCTTGCGCTTCACCCGCACCATCAGCGCCGACAAGGATTACATGTTCACCGTCGAGCAGACGGTCGAGAACTACGGTGGAGCGCCGGTTTCGCTTTATCCTTATGCGTTGGTCGCCCGGCTCGATATTCCCGATACCAAGAAATTCTTCATCCTGCATGAAGGCCCGCTCGGCGTGTTCGACGGGACGTTGAAAGAAGTCGATTACAACGATTTAGTCGAGAAGAACCGCGAAGCCGTTTCTTCGACCGGCGGCTGGATCGGCATCACCGACAAATATTGGCTGACGGCAATCGCCTTCGATCCGGCGCTAAAAGTCGACGCCAGCTTTAATTATGCCAAGACCGGCAATCGCGACCGATTTCAAACCGATCTGCGTGGCGAAGCCATCACGCTCGCACCGGGCGAAGTCAAATCCGTCAAATCGTTCGTATTCGCGGGCGCCAAGGAATTGAAGCTGCTCGACGGCTACGCCGACAACCTGGGAATCTCACGCTTCGATCTTGCCATCGATTTCGGCTGGTTCTTCTTCCTCACCAAGCCGTTTTTCTACGCCCTGATCTGGTTGCACGGCCTGCTCGGAAATTACGGCCTGGCCATCTTGGCCTTCACGGTGTTCCTGCGCCTGCTCGCCTTCCCGCTCGCCAACAAGCAGTTCACGGCGATGTCGAAGATGAAAAAGCTGCAGCCGGAAATGCAGAAGCTTCAGCAGAAATATGCCGAAGACCGCCAACGCCTCAGCCAGGAGATGATGGCGCTGTACAAGCGAGAGAACGCCAATCCGCTGGCCGGCTGCCTGCCGATCCTGATTCAGATCCCGGTGTTTTTCGCGCTCTACAAGACGCTATTCGTCAACATCGAGATGCGTCATGCGCCGTTTTACGGTTGGATCAACGACTTGTCGGCGCCCGATCCGACCAGTCTGTTCAACGTGTTCGGTTTGCTGCCTTACGATGTGCCGTCGTTTCTGATGATCGGTGCGTGGCCGATCATCATGGGCATCACCATGTGGCTGCAACAGAAACTCAATCCCGCGCCGGCCGATCCCGTTCAAGCCAAGGTGTTCATGTTCCTGCCGTTCTTCTTCACTTTCCTGCTGGCTTCTTTCCCGGCCGGCTTGGTGATTTACTGGGCGTGGAGCAATCTGCTGGGCATCATCCAGCAATGGGTGATCATGCGGCGCATGGGCGTCAAAGCCTGAAGATTGCCGTAGCCCGAAGACGAAGGTCCGAGTACGGCGGTGGCTGACAACGACAATTCCACAGCGGACGAGATCGAACGGGGCCGCAAGCTGTTCGCCCAGGCGGCGACCTTCCTGAAAGGCGCACCGTCGGCCGCGGACATTCCGGCAACGGCATTGCCCGAGATCGCGTTCATCGGGCGGTCCAACGTCGGCAAATCGACTTTGATCAATGCCCTCACCGGCCGTAAAGGCCTCGCGCGCGCGTCGAACACACCGGGCCGCACGCAAGAGATCAACT
>JAGREB010000444.1 GCA_020446775.1 Paracoccaceae bacterium | reverse complement strand
GCCGGCATCAGGTCGGGCGTGAATTGAACGCGCTTGTCGCCGAGGCCCAGGACCGTCCCCAGCGTATGCACCAGGCGCGTCTTGGCGAGCCCCGGGACACCCACCAGCAGGGCGTGACCGCCCGCGAGCAGCGTGATGAGGCATTCATCGACTACGTCGTTCTGGCCGTAGATCACCTGACCGATCGCGGCGCGCGCGGACTTCAACTGCGCAACGGCGCGTTCGGCTTCGGCCACCGCCGTCGAGCCCGGTGCCGATCCTGTCAATCCGGTCGCCCCGTCGCTTTCTTGTGATAAACTTGCAGTCACTGGAGATGGCTCCCATCTCATTGAAATATGGCCATACCTTAGCGCATGACCGGGCCCTTGAGTATGAGACCTGCGACCCCCCGACATGAAGCGGAATCTCGGCAGGATGCCAAGCCGGATCGGGCCGAAGTGCGCCTGCCGTCCATTTGTGGCGATCTCGATATGCGCATCGACCGGCAGGGGACTTGGTACTACCAGGGCTCGCCGATTGGCCGCCATGCCCTGGTCAAATTATTTGCGACGGTGCTGCGCCGGGACGAGGACGGTGCCTATTGGCTCACGACCCCGGTCGAAAATGGCCGGATCGAGGTCGAAGATGTCCCGTTTATCGCCGTCGAGTTGATCCGCGACGGGCAGGGGCAGGCGCAAATTCTCAGTTTTCGGACGAACGTCGACGATGTCGTTGTTCTCGGGCCCGATCATCCTTTGCACATCGCCCATCCCAAGGGCCAAACCGATTTGGCGCCTTATATAAGGGTGCGCGGGAAATTGGACGCGCGGCTGGCGCGGCCGGTCTACTATCATCTGGTCGAACTGGCCGAACCGGCTGAAGGCGATGAGGACACTTTAGGCGTATGGAGCAGCGGTCACTTCTATCCGATCGGACGGATCAACGGCCCGGATTCGCCGGACTGACGCGTGCGGAGATTGCCGCGCGGCTGGCGCGGCCGCGCGATGCCGGGGCGCGTGGCGATGTCGCGACCGCGCACGCGTTACTGGGCCGGACCGATCTCGAACGTTTCGATCAGGACAAATTCGGGCCGCTGCCAAGTTCCGGCATCCCGTACGAAAGCGGCGCGGGCGCACCCGGCATCAAACTGAAGCGCACGCCAGCGGCCGTCCTGGTTCCGCTAATTGAACGCCAAGGCGCCGCGATCGGTTTCGATGTCGTATTAACGTTACGCCCATCCGCCATGACCCGGCACGCGGGGCAAGTCGCGTTCCCCGGCGGGCGCATGGACGCGGGCGACGCCGACGTGGCGGCATGCGCGTTGCGTGAAGCCGAAGAAGAAATCGGATTGGCGCGAACGCGGGTCGAAGTGCTCGGCCAACTCGACCCATATCTGACGATCACCGGGTTCGAGGTGACGCCGGTGGTCGGCGCGGTCACCGGGCCGGTGTCGTTGTCGCCCGATTCGCGTGAAGTAGCCGATGTCTTCGATGTTCCGCTCGAATTCCTGCTCGATCCCGCCAATCACCAACGCGTGCAACGGGACTTCAACGGGATCAAGCGTGCATACTATGCGGTCCCTTATCAGGATCGTTACATTTGGGGCGCGACCGCGGGTATGATCCTGAACATGTACGAAATTCTATCGCGCGTCTGACTGAGACCGAGTTACCGGAGCCATGCTGAGAATTGCGCTGACTTACGTCGTGCCGTTTTTGCTGCCGATCACCGCCTATGCGGTGTGGATCTGGTACCGCACGGCCTACGCTGAGCGGCACGCGGGCGCGCCGCCGAAATTCGAGGAAGGGCCGTGGCCGCTGATGTTGTTTCTCGGCGCGGTTCTGACTTTCGCCGCACTTGCATTCACCGCTTTAAACTCCGGCGGGCCGCCCGATTCAACCTACGTGCCGCCACGTTTGGAGGGCGGCAAGATCGTTCCCAGTGAACTGAGGCCGCGCGAATAATAGGCGCGCAAACATATGGCCAAACTCAAGGCGCCTTGGATGAACGATGCCGCGGTTACGCGGGTCATGGCGGCGCTCGGCGCGCCGGAAACCGACGCGCGTTTCGTCGGAGGTTGCGTGCGCGACGCGCTGCTTGGGCGTCCGGTCGGCGACATCGATATCGCTACGCCGGATACGCCCGAGGCGGTGACCGAAAAGTTGGAACGCGCCGGACTGCGCGTGATACCGACCGGTCTTGCGCATGGGACCGTGACGGCGGTGGCCGATGGGCGCAATTTCGAAATCACGACGTTGCGGCGCGACACCGCGTGCGACGGGCGGCATGCCGCCGTCGAATTCACGACCGATTGGCATGAAGATGCGTCGCGGCGCGATTTTACCATGAACGCCATGTCGCTCTCGCTCGACGGCACGCTGCACGACGACTTCAAAGGGGCGTCCGACGCGCGTGTCGGGCGCTTGCGTTTTGTCGGCGACCCGCGTGCGCGCATAGCCGAAGACTATTTGCGCATTCTACGCCTCTTCCGGTTTCACGCCTGGTACGGCCAGAAGCCGATCGCGCCGTCAATTCTTGAGGCATGCCGCGAAGCGCGCGAAAACCTGACGCGGCTCTCGGGCGAGCGGATCGGTAGCGAATTGGTCAAGCTGCTATCGGCGCCGAACCCGGTGTTGGCCGTCGCGGCGATGCAATCGTGCGGCGTGATCGGCGTGTTGTTTCCCGAGGCTCAGGGACCGAGCGTGTTATTGAAACTGGTCATGGTCGAACGGGCATATCGCGTCGAACCGGATTGGCGTGCGCGGTTGGCGTCCATCGTTCCGGATCGATTAACGATCTCCGACCTGCAAGAGCGGCTCAAACTGTCGAACGCCGACGCCGAGACTATTGCCTTGCTCAGGGCCCCCTTGCCGGTGATCGCACAGGATATGCCGACGCTTGCACTCGATGCGGCGCTCTATCGCAGTGGTGCGGAATGCGTACGCGGGCGCGCCGCACTCGCGGCGGCGCATGGCCGCCAATTGGCGGGCTGGGCGCCCGTGTTCAAGGCGATCGCCGGCTGGGAACCGCAACCGATTCCCGTGGGTGGCGACGACGTGATCGCGTTGGGCGTGGCGCCCGGACCGGAAGTCGGACGCCTTCTGGCGGTCGCGGAGAACGCGTGGATCGGATCGGGATTTTCAGCCACGCGCGATCAGTTGCTCGCCGAGGTTAAAGACAACATCAAAGCCTGCTGAAACAGAAACGGCCCCGGGAGGGGAACCGGGGCCGAGATTCTGTCGAAGAACGGTTCTGAGGGGTACAGAACCCAGAGGGGGATCTTTGTTCTTCGACCGACGGGACTTTTGGGAAATCCCACCATCAATGAAGCCATAATAGGGCCTAGACGATTACAGAAAGATGGTTTCCCGATGACATGGTTGTCATGTCCGCAATAAATCGGAGAACACGCTTAAGTCATTGTTTTATATTAATAAACCTAGCTGCCGTTGGGCCTCGGCAATGACGACGGCGGCGGCGACAACGACGTTGAGAGAGCGGACGCCTTCAGCGATCGGAATCCGGACACGGATGTCCGCCGAATCATGGACTTCCGGGGGGACCCCAAAGCTCTCCCGGCCGACCAGGAGCACGTCGTCGGCTCGGTATTCGCATGCCGCGTGGGGGACCGCCCCCGAGGTTGAAAGAACGATCAGCCGCCGTTCAGGATGAGCCCGTAAATCGGCCAAAAATGCTTGCCACGAGGCATGGCGGGCGATCTCGCAAATCCCGCCGTAATCCATGGCAGTACGCTTCAGCCGTTTATCGTCGATCGGGAAGCCGCACGGTTCGATGATATCCAGCGGGGTCGCGAAGCACGCCCCCAGGCGCATCAGGGCCCCGGTGTTCTGCGGAATATCGGGCTGAAACAACGCCAAACGCACGGTCGAAACGCCCGCTAACAGTTGAGAATGATTGGCAAAATTGGCCCTTCGCCGAGGCCTTTTCAAGGCATGGCTTTTATTCTATACCCCGGACGCGCTGAAAATCCTTAAGCTTCCGTCAGTTGGTAGGGTTGGGCCACCGATTGGATCGCTTAAGGGCACGTTTCAGTCGCGCCGAACACATAAGGGGATCAACGACATGGCCAATACGGCATCAGCGGCAGCGCACGGGTCCGCCGCCGATGGGGAAACCCGCCGCGACTTTTTGCTCCATTCCACGATCGCCTTCGGTGCGGTCGGAACTGCGATGGCGGTGTGGCCGCTGATCGACAGCATGAACCCCGCCGCCGATACGCTGGCGTTGTCGACCACCGAATTCAGCATCGCCGGGCTCGAACCGGGCCAGGCCATCACGGTGACGTGGCGCGGTAAGCCGGTGTTCGTGCGTTATCGCACCGAGAAGGAATTCGAAGAAGCGCGCGACGTCAACGTCGGCGATCTCCCTGACCCGCAAACCGATGCCGACCGCGTCAATGCCGAACACGACAAGATCCTGATCGTCGTCGGCGTGTGCACCCACCTCGGTTGCATTCCGCTCGGCACCAAGCCGATGGACCCCCGCGGCGAATTCGGCGGATGGTTCTGCCCATGCCACGGCTCGAGCTACGACACATCGGGCCGCATTCGCAAAGGCCCGGCACCCGAGAACTTGCACGTTCCGCCGTATGCGTTCGTCTCCGATACCACCGTTCGGATCGGGTAAGGGAGGCTGACATGAGCACGGAAAAAAGCACGCTGACCAAAATCTACGAGTGGCACGAACAGCGCCTTCCGATCTTCTCGTTCATCGACCACAGCGTCGGATCGCAGTATCCGGCGCCGCGCAATCTGAACTATTTCTGGAACTTCGGCTCGCTGGCCGGGTTCATGCTGGTGGTCATGATCATGACCGGCATCTTCCTGGCGATGAACTACACCGCGCACGCGACCATGGCGTTCGACTCAGTCGAGCGCATCATGCGCGACGTCAACTACGGTTGGCTGATGCGCTATCTGCACGCCAACGGCGCCAGCTTCTTCTTCATCGTCGTCTACATCCATATCTTCCGTGGTCTCTACTACGGGTCTTACAAGGCGCCGCGCGAAGTGCTGTGGTGGATCGGCATCCTGATCCTGCTGGCGATGATGGCGACCGCGTTCATGGGCTACGTGCTGCC